>JANYIY010000442.1 GCA_025358615.1 Gammaproteobacteria bacterium
AACTCCTCGAGCTCGGTTTTGTTCACGAGGTCGCGGCCCTCTTCTTGCAGATACTCGGCAATGTTTTCGCCGGCCGTGCGCCGCATGTGACGCACGGCCTCGAGCGCACGCCCGGCGAAATGCGACAGGCGCCGCGCCGGAATATCGCCGATCCAACGCGACAGTTCTTCTTCAGGATCGGGACGCGCCAGCATGAACAGCTCGCGATAACGATTGGCGATCTCGGCATTGCCGCGGATCTGCGCGGCGCGGCGGGTCGTCGTGCTATTAAGATCGCGGATCGTGCCGCCTTTGAACAATTGCAAAAGCACGGGTAGCGATCCGGAGATGGTGGCGTCAGCCGCCGTGGCAGGGGTCGCTGCGGCAGCCGATGCCGCCGCAGCCTTCGCTGCGAGTCCGTCGCCGACGAGCAGCGCGAGGCGGCCGCCGCTCACGCCGGCGCGAATGCATGCTATTCCCGTGACCTCGACTTGCAGCGAGGAGCCTTCGAGACTGCGCGCCAGCACCCCGGCCTGCGACGAGTCGCCGATGCAGCGATTCAACAGCGCTTCGGCCGAGGCCAGCCATGCGGGAGTCGCGGGCACGTTAGATCTTGTAGCCGCGATGCACGGCGACGATACCGCCGCTCAAATTGTGGTAGCGCGCCTGTGCGAAACCGGCGGTGCGCAGCATCTCGAGCAATGTCTCTTGATTAGGGTGCATGCGAATCGATTCCGCCAGATAGCGATAGCTGGCCTCGTCGTCGGCCACCAGCCGGCCCAACAGCGGCAGCACCTTGAAGCAGTAGGCGTCGTAAATCGCTTTAAGACCCGGCGCCACCGGTGTCGAGAATCCCAGCACCAGCAATTGGCCACCGGGCTTCAGCACGCGGTACATGGACTTGAGCGCGGCGGCCTTGTCCGTGACATTGCGCAGTCCGAACCCGATGGTGACGCAATCGAATGAGTTCTCCTCGAAGGGCAGGCGCTCGGCGTCGGCGACGATGCACTCCACATTGCCGACGAAGCCCTTGTCGAGCAGGCGGTCGCGGCCGATATCCAGCATGGCGGGATTCACGTCGGAGAGCACGACCCGCCCCGTCTTGCCCACTTGGCGCAGCATGCCAAGGGAGAGATCGCCGGTACCGCCCGCGACGTCCAGGGCATGATCGCCTGATTTGAGGCCGGTAAGTGAGAGGGTGAATTGCTTCCACAATCGATGCACGCCGAGCGACATCAGGTCGTTCATGACATCGTATTTTCCGGCCACCGAGGCGAATACCGAACGCACGCGCTCGGCTTTGTCGCCCCAGGCGACTTTTTCGAATCCGAAATCGACCTTGCGGTCCGAGTTATCCATGGCGGCCCTTCCTTGCTGGACGCATTGTAGCCGACCGCGGCCGCCGGCTGCCTTTAAGCTGATGCGGCTTAAGCTTGAGGCGGAATCCTAGCGGGCCGGCGATTTCTGGGCTGCGGCGCAGCGCTGCAGATAGCGCGCCCAGTTGCGGTCGTGATCACGCCCCAACTCGTGCAACAGGGTCCAGGTGTAAAGACCGGTGTTATGGCCGTCGTCGAAAAGCAGCCGCAGAGCATAGTTTCCGACCGGCTCGACCCCGGTGATGCCCACGCTCTGCTTGCCCGTCTGCAGCACGCCCTCGCCGCCGCCGTGGCCTTTGACCTCCGCCGACGGAGAGAAAACCCGCAGGTATTCGAATGGCAGTTCGAACTGCGAGCCGTCGTCGAAGCGCACCTCCAGCAGCCGCGAAGCGGTACGCAATTTGATGTCGGTGGGTTGGGGCGGACTTTGCGGCATGGGGCGGAGGTAGTCGGACATATTCCTAGAGAATGTACCGCGACAGGTCCTGATCCTTTACCAGTTCGCCGAGATTGGCCTCGACATACTCGCGGGTAATGTGAACCCGGGTGCCGCTGCGATCCGCCGCGTCGAAGGACACGGCCTCCAGCAGCCGCTCCATGACGGTGTGCAGGCGCCGCGCGCCGATATTCTCGGTGCGCTCGTTGACCTCGAAGGCCACTTCGGCGAGCCGCTGTACGCCGGAGACGGCGAAATCCAGCTCCACGCCCTCGGTGGCGAGCAAGGCCGTGTACTGGCGGCAAAGCGAGGCATCGGGCTCGGTCAAGATGCGCACGAAATCCTTGACCACCAGCGGTTCCAGTTCTACGCGAATCGGCAGGCGGCCCTGCAGCTCGGGGATAAGGTCGGAGGGTTTGGACATGTGAAAGGCGCCGGATGCAATGAACAGCACATGATCGGTTTTCACAGTGCCGTACTTGGTATTCACGGTACACCCCTCGACCAAGGGCAACAGGTCGCGCTGCACCCCTTCGCGCGACACGTCGGCTCCCGTGGTTTCCTGGCGGCGGGCGATCTTGTCGATTTCATCGATGAACACGATGCCGTTCTGCTCGGCATTCTCCACGGCGCGAACCTTCAACTCCTCTTCGTTGATCATTTTCGACGCTTCCTCGTCCACCAAGAGCTTGAGTGCCTCCTTGATCTTGAGTCGGCGCTGACGTGTCCGGCCCTGGCCCAAATTCTGGAACATGCCCTGCAGCTGTTGGGTCATTTCCTCCATGCCGGGAGGCGCCATGATTTCCACGCCCACCGGACCTGCGCGCACTTCGATTTCGATTTCACGGTCTTCCAAATGGCCTTCACGCAGCATTTTGCGAAAACGCTGCCGGGTCTCGTTGTCGCGCGGCGCGCCGTCGCCGGCGATCTCGGAGGAGGCGCGTGGCAGCAATACATCGAGTACGCGCTCTTCCGCAGCGTCGGCGGCGCGGTGACGCACTTTGGCCATTTCCTCTTCGCGGGTCATTTTTACGGAGATATCGACAAG
Organism: Gammaproteobacteria bacterium; assembly: GCA_025358615.1. Classification (GTDB taxonomy): domain Bacteria; phylum Pseudomonadota; class Gammaproteobacteria; order Steroidobacterales; family Steroidobacteraceae; genus Bog-1198. Next base: position 2,840 of record JANYIY010000442.1, read on the forward strand.
ATCGCGGACGATCGAGTCAACTTCCCTACCAACATAACCCACTTCAGTGAACTTGGTCGCTTCCACTTTGATGAAGGGTGCCTTGGCAAGGCGCGCCAAGCGCCGGGCAATTTCAGTCTTGCCCACGCCGGTGGGGCCTATCATCAGGATGTTCTTCGGAGTGATCTCGGCGCGCAGCGATTCGACCACTTGCTGGCGCCGCCAACGGTTGCGCAAAGCGATGGCGACGGCGCGTTTGGCCGCCTTCTGGCCGACAATGTGCTTGTCCAGCTCTTCAACGATTTCTCGCGGGGTCATCTGCGACATAGCACTACAGCTCTTCGATGGTCAGATTGCGATTGGTGTAAATGCAGATGTCCGCGGCAATATTCAGGGATCGTTCGACGATATCGCGTGCCGGAAGCTCGGTCGCCTGCAGGAATGCGGTAGCGGCGGCCTGGGCAAAACTGCCGCCCGAACCGATGGCGATGAGGTCATGCTCCGGCTCAATGACGTCGCCCGTGCCCGAAATGACGTAGGTGCTCTCACTGTCCGCGACGCAGAGCAGCGCCTCCAGCCGGCGCAGGCTGCGATCGGTGCGCCAATCCTTCGCCAGTTCGATGGCTGCACGGGTGAGATTGCCGAATTTCTCGAGCTTTCCCTCGAAGCGTTCGAACAGGGTGAAGGCATCGGCTGTGCCGCCGGCAAAGCCGGCGAGCACCTTGCCGCCGTACAGGCGGCGCACTTTGCGGGCATTGCCCTTCATCACGTTCTGGCCGAGCGTAACCTGGCCGTCGCCGCCCACCGCGACGTGCCCGTTGCGCCGCACGGCCAGAATCGTTGTGCCGTAGATTCGCCCGGGGTCGTGACTCATGGTCTTTGGACTCATAGGCTTAGAAGGGTGGGGGTCGTTGCCGGCGGTTTAAGCGCTTAAAGTCAGCGGCGCCGGGCTCGCGGGTGTG
>JANYIY010000456.1 GCA_025358615.1 Gammaproteobacteria bacterium
GGTAGGATTTGCGCATCTCGTCTTCGAGATTTACGGGCAATATTTCGCGAGCGATCTCGGCCATTTGCGAGAGTCCGGTGCAGCCTTCGTGGCTATATTAAGCGGGTTTAAAGGGGGCGAGGCATGTCTGAAACATAGACGAATTCTAGCACATATCCTCGCCGGCCTTAAGCCCACGGCGCCGATAAGCCGATATACTTGGGAATGCCTGTAGTTCTTGCCGATTTAAGCATCGAGGCCCGCTGGATCGTGCCCATGAGCATGCCCGGCAAGGTACTCGAAAATCACACTTTGGTGGTGCGCGACGGACGCATTCTCGATCTATTGCCGAGCGCCGACGCGGCGCAGCGCTACTCGTCGACGGCGCTGGTGCAACGGTCACGGCATCTGCTGATGCCCGGGATGGTAAACGCGTCCACGCATGCCGCCATGACGTTAATGCGTGGGGCGCCCATGCGCGGGCCAGCGAGGGAACCGACCGCGATCGGCCGGGCCGCGATCGGCCGGGCCGCGATCGGCCGGGCCGCGATCGGCCGGGCCGCGGTCGGCCCGGATATGGCGCGCGATGGCGTGTTGATGGCGATTGCCGAAATGCTGTGTTCCGGGGTCACCTGCTTTGCGGACCGCTCCTGCTTTCCGGACGCGACGGCCCGTACCGCCGCCGAACAGGGCCTACGTGCCGTCATCGGCATGCCGGTTGCGGAGACGCCAAGCCCGTGGGCAAGCTTGGACCTGCGCGATGAATACAAGGATCATCCACTGATTTCCACAGTGTTCGCGCCGCACCGGCCCAACACGTTGAGCGACGCCACATTCGCGCGCATTGCCACCCTGGCGGACGAACTCGATGCGGGGATGGTGATCGATCTGCATGAATCGGCGGCTGAAATCGCCGAGTCGGTCGCACTCTACGGCATGCGTCCCATTGAGCGGCTGTGGCAATTGGGTCTGCTCACGCCGGCGTTGAACGCCTGCCACATGGCCCATGCCACGGACGAAGATGCCGCACTCGCGCAGCGCACCGGGATATCCATCAGCCTGTGCCCGCAGTCGAATCTGAAGAAGTCAGGCGTGCTGCCGCCGGCGGCAGCATTTGCCGCCTCGGGAATTCGCTTAGGTCTGGGCAGCGGCGACGGCGCGCCGTTTCAAGGTCTGGATATTTGGGGTGAGATGAAATTGCTGGCGCAGATGTCCGGCGCCGGTGCCACACCGCTCGGCGCCTGGGATGCGCTCGCCATGGCCACACGCGGCGGCGCCGCGGTGCTGGGACTGGAAGTCAACGTGGGCACACTCGAGTCCGGGAAGTGGGCCGACCTGTGCTGCGTCGACCTCGGCGGCCCGGCGACCCAGCCGCTGGGCGATCCGGTGGCGCAATTGGTTTTTTGCGGCGGCCGTGACATGGTGAGCGACGTCTGGGTCGCCGGCCGGCAACTGCTGGCGAATGCGGAATTGACTCGCCTTGATTGGAGCGGCGCCGCCGAACGCGCCGGCACCTGGGCCGCGCGGCTGAATATTGGAGAATGAGATGCAAACGTCCGCTCGAAATGTAGATCTCGCGGAACTCGCAAAATTCACTGCACTCGCGCAAAGCTGGTGGGATCCGCAGGGGCCGTCGAAGCCCCTGCACGAGCTCAATCCACTGCGCCTGCAATACATCGAGCGTGCGGTGGCCTCCGCTACGGCGGGCTTGCAAGGCAAACAGGTCCTGGACGTGGGCTGCGGCGGAGGCATTCTCTCCGAGGCCATGGCGCGCAACGGTGCGCAGGTGCTTGGCATCGACTTGTCGCAGGCCGTGCTCGACGTGGCCGAGCTGCATGCACTCGACGTCAAAGTCTCGCTGGAGTATCGCGCCGTGGCGGCAGAGGAGCTGGCGCAACAACGGCCCGGCGCTTTCGCTCTGGTGACCTGCATGGAAATGCTGGAGCACGTGCCTGAGCCGGCAGCAATGGTCAAAGCGCTGGCCGCGTTGGTGCAACCCGGCGGCGACGTCATCGTCTCCACCTTGAATCGCAATCCGCTGGCGTTCGCGGTTGCCATCGTCGGCGCGGAATATATCACGCGTGTTTTGCCGCGCGGCACGCATGAATATTTGAAATTCATTCGCCCGTCCGAGCTCGCTCGTTGGGGTCGCGAGGCAGGATTGGAGCTGCGCGACCTGACGGGAATTGCCTACAATCCATTGACGCGCTCGTTTCGGCTGTCACCGAATACGGACGTCAACTATCTTGCGCATTTCAAGCGGTCGGCAAAGGAGCCTGTCTGAACATTCCACGTGAGGTGTGGCCACCCGTGCGCGCGATCTTGTTCGATCTGGACGGCACTTTGCTCGACACCGCGCCCGACATGGTCGGTGCCCTGAACGCGCTGCGCGGGCAGGAGGGATGCGCGCCGCTGCCGTACGCTGAAGTGCGCTCCGCGGTCAGTCACGGCGCCGCGCGCGTGGTGAAGTGCGGATTTCCCGACGCCATGCCGGACCGTGCGGCCATGTTGCAGCGGCGCTTCCTCGAAATCTATCGCGGCGCTCTCAGCCGCGACACACGCCTGTTTCCAGGAATGGACGGCGTACTGGATTTTTTGGGGGAGCGGCAGCTGAAGTCGGGCATCGTCACCAACAAGCCCGCGTGGCTCACTGAACCGCTGCTCGACGAAATGGGATTGCGAGCCCGCTTCGCCTGTGTGGTCAGTGGCGATACGGTGGCGGAACGCAAGCCGCATCCCCTGCCCATGCTGCATGCCGCCATGCTTGCCGGTGCGGCGCCGCGCGAGTGCGTCTATGTGGGCGACGCCGAGCGCGATGTGCAGGCCGCACACGCAGCCGGGATGCGGGCGCTGGTCGCCGACTACGGCTACCTGCGCGCCGATGAGGATTCGACCGCGTGGGGCGGCGACGGGCATTTACGCCAGGCCCTGGATCTCCTGGACTGGCTCGACGCCGACGGCTGCGTATGAATGACGGCGCGGTCTGGCTGGCGTTGGCGGTGGGTATGGCGCTCGGCGCGCTCGCAGCCCTGCTGTGGCGCGCGCGGCATGAACAATCCTCCAAGATCGAGACGGAGTTGCTGCGGGCGCGCCTGACGAGCGAGGAAACGCTAAGCGCCGAACGTGAACAGGCATTGACGCGGGCGCGCGAGCAACTCCAGGCAGTATTCGGCGAATTGGCACGCGACAGCCTGCAGAGCAACGGCGAGGTCTTCCTGCAGTTGGCGCGCGAGCGCCTCGCCGGTCAGCAGTCGGATGCTACGCAGGCACTGAAGGAGCGCGAGACGGCGATCGAAACCCTGGTGCAGCCGATTCGCGAAGCGCTCGCCAAGACTGAAGCGCAAATCCTGGCCATCGAGCGCGATCGCATCGACTCGTTCGCCGGCATCAAGACCCAGATGGAAGCCTTGGCCGGCGGTCAGAACCTGTTGTCCCGCGAGACACGCAATTTGGTTACCGCGCTGCGGCGGCCGGACGTGCGCGGACAATGGGGTGAAATCACGCTGCGCCGTCTGGTCGAATTGTCGGGCATGACCTTGCACGTGGATTTTACCGAGCAGCAGCAGCGCAGCACCGACAGCGGCGCGATCCGGCCGGACATGGTGGTGCACATGCCTGACCGGCGCGACATCATTGTCGACGTGAAAACCCCCCTCGACGCGTATCTCTCGGCCATAGAGGCGCAGAGCGACGAGGAACGCGCCAAGCAATTGCGCCGTCACGCGCAGATCGTCGGCGTCAGGATTCGCGAGCTGGCCTCGAAGCAGTATTGGGCGCAATTCGAGCGCAGCCCCGACTTCGTCGTGCTGTTCCTGCCGGGCGACCAATTCCTGACGGCGGCGCTGCAGGAAAATCCCACGCTCATCGACGATTCGCTGCGGCAAAACGTCATGCTGGCGACGCCCACGAGTCTGGTCGCGTTGTTGAAAATCGTACACTTCGGCTGGAAGCAATCGGCGCTGGCGGACAATGCCGCCGAGATTCGCGGCCTCGGCGAGGAGCTGTACAAGCGGCTGGCGGTGTTCGGCGAGCATCTCGGCAAGCTGGGCAGATCCTTGGGCAGCAGCGTGGATTCCTTCAACAAGGCAGTCGGTTCGCTCGAGGCGCAAGTTCTACCCGCCGCGCGCCGTTTTGAGTCGCTCGGACTTCGAGTGAGCCGCGACATCGAACCCCTCGAACCGGTGGAAAGCCTCGCACGCATCCCACGCACCGGTGCACAGCCGGACCCCGTGGACGAGACAGATTCTGAAACCCCTTGATGAGACCTATCGGCTACGGGCGATTCCGCCCGGCACGCCGCGCTATTGGAGCTGGCTGTTCGCCGCCGCCGCGACGCGTCCTCCCCTGCTCGGCATCTACGCCCTGGGCGCGGAGTGGCAGGCGCTGATGGACCCCGCCACCGAGTCTGCTGTAGCGCACTTGAAACTGGCCTGGTGGCAGGAAGAAATGCAACGGCTCACGACGCGTTCGGCTGTACATCCCATCAGCAGTTATCTCGCTACATTGCCCGGCGCCGTTGCCACCGATTTCACGCCGCTGCTGACCGCGGCACGCGCCGCCGCGGCCTACGTTGGCGGCGTGCCTTTGGAACGCGGCGCGGATCTGGAGCCGCAAGCCGACGCACTCTGGGGCGGCCCGTTGGCGCTGGTGTCGCAGCTTGCGGGCGAAGGCCACGACGGCGAAGGATTACGCAACTGCATTCGATGCTTGGCGGCGGCTGATTGCCTCGCCCGCGCCATCCGCGACTACCGGCGGGAAGCGCGCGCCGGACGTGTGGCCTTCGCCGTCGACCAGCTCATGGCCGCGGGTATCGACAACGCCGATCTCTGCGCCGATCCGCCGCCCCCGCACTTGCAGATTTATTTGCGGCAGCTGCGGCTGCAAGCCGCACAGTATTTCGAGCGTGCGGCGCAAGCACTGCCTCGCACGCAGCGCAGCGCACAGCGGCATCTCCTGGTGCTGGCGGCACTCGGACTCGAGCATTTGCAAAATCGCGCGCCGGTGCTACCGCGCCGCCGCTTTAAGGACATGCTTCTCGCCTGGCAGACGGCGCGGCGCGCCTGAACGTAACTCGGAGCCTTACATGATCCCTATGAATTTCACTCCCACCCCGGACCTCCTGGCCGGACGCGTCATCCTGATTACCGGCGCCGGCAGCGGTCTCGGCCGCGCGCTTGCGCTCGAATCCGCCCGCGCCGGAGCCATGGTAATCCTGTCGGGCCGCAACTTGCGCAAACTGGAGCAGGTGTACGATGAAGTTCGAGCCCAGGGGTCGCCGCAACCCGCAATAGCGACATTGGATCTCGCTGCGGCGACGGCGCTGGACTACGATAATCTGGCGGCGACGATCGGCAGCGAGTTCGGCAAGCTCGATGGCGTGGTGCACGCCGCGGCGCTGCTCGGCGACCGCACCCCGCTGGAACAATACGACGTGCCTATGTGGTGTCGCGTACTGCACGTGAACCTGACCGCGCCGTTCATCCTCACCCAGGTGCTGTTGGCCAATCTGCGCAAGTCCGCGGACGCCTCCGTGATTTTCGTCAGCAGCGGCGTGGTGAAGAATCCGCGTCCCTTTTGGGGCGCCTACGCCGTTGCCAAGTCCGGCTTGGAGGCGGTGCGCAGCATGCTGTCCCAGGAACTCGAAGGCGAAGCGAATATCCGCATCAACAGCGTGAACCCCGGGCGCATGCGCACGGCCATGCGAGCCGCCGCCTATCCCGCCGAGGATCCGAATACGGTGCCGACACCGGCTTCCGTGAGCGGACCGTTTCTGTACTTGCTGAGCGCGCAAAGTCGCGGTATTGATGGGCAGTACATCGAGGCTCAATGACGGACGGCGGACGGCTCAAGGGGAACAGCGAATGAGTTCATGGCAAATGATCGCGGCTTGTACGTTGGCGATGGCGCTATGTTTAACGCGTACCGCTGCGGCTGCCGAGTACTCGCCCGCCGCCGGCGCCACCCTCTATGACAGCGACTATATCGTCCATGACTTTCATTTTGCCTCGGGCGAAGTGTTGCCGGAATTGCGGCTACATTATACGGCGCTCGGCAAGGCGAAGCGCGACGCGCACGGCCGGGTGACCAATGCGATTCTGATTCTGCACGGCACCGGCGGGTCGGGCCGCAGCCTGCTCAACGAGCATTTCGCCGGCGTGCTGTTCGGCAAGGGCCAGCTGCTGGACAGCAGCCGCTACTTCATCATTCTGCCCGACGCAATCGGCCACGGAAAATCCAGCAAGCCCAGCGACGGCTTGCATGCGCGCTATCCGCAGTACACCTACGCCGACATGCTGGCCGCACAGCATGAATTGGTTTCACAAGGCTTGCAGGTCGACCACCTGCGTCTCGTGATGGGAACCTCGATGGGCTGCATGCACACCTTCATGTGGGGCGAAGCCTATCCGGATTTCATGGACGCGCTGCTGCCCTTGGCCTGTCTACCGGTGCAAATCGCCGGCCGCAATCGCCTCTGGCGCAAGCTCGTGATCGACGCCATCCGCACCGATCCGGACTGGCAGCAAGGCGAGTACCAGAGCGAACCCGCGCGCGCCATGCGCACGGCGGCCGGCCTGCTGATGATCGCCGGCAGTGCGCCGATACAAATGCAGATCGCCCTGCCCACCCGCGATGCTGCCGACGAATTTCTCGACACCTACATGCAGCGCCAGCTCGCCGATTTGGACGCCAATGATCTGCTGTATGCCGTATCGGCGTCGCGCGATTACGACCCCTCCACCGGCTTGGAGAAGATCAAGGCTCCCTTGACGCAGATCAACTCGGCCGATGATTTCATCAATCCGCCGGAGCTTAGGCTGGCGGAGCGCGAAATCGCCCGCGTGAAGGGTGGCCGCTTCGTGCTGCTGCCGGCCTCCGATCAGACCCACGGCCATGGCACGCACACCTGGGCGCCGTTGTGGCAGCAGCATTTGGCGCAATTGCTGCAGGCCTCGCAGCCCGCTGCGAACCCTGCGGCGCCCTAATCCTCGCTGCTGGGTTCGCCCGTATCCGTTGTCGGGACGACAGTGGCACCGAGCTTCGCCGCGTCCACGGCCGATTGCGCGGCGTCGATCTCGTTGTTGAGCGCATTGCGCTCGCTCGTCAGCATGGCGCGCGAGTGGCCGCGCGGCAGCTCACGCGACAGGTGCACCGGCCCGAATCGCACCCGCATCAAGCGGCTCACGATGATGCCGCGCGCCCCCCACCAATGGCGAACCTGTGCCGAGCGTGTGGCGCGCACCGTGACGTTCAGCCAATGGTTAAATCCCTCACCGTACTGCGCATCCGCCTGCAGAATGCTCATGGCCTCGCCCTCGCAATCCGTGGCGGCACGAAATTCCTCCACCAGATCGTCCTTGAGCGGCCCGCGCATCCGCAGCACATAGTCGATAGTGAGCGCGTGCACGCCGCGCGAAACTCGATGCGCCCAAGAGCCGTCGTCGGTGAGAATTTCCAGTCCGCCGTCGACCGGCGGCATGGGCTGGATGGCGAGCCAACGGCCGCCGGAGCGCGGCAAATTCAAATGTTCGGCTGCGCGCGAAGTGGCGGCCTTAAGATCGAGGGACTCGCCCGGCGAGCGATGGAACAACAGCACGCGCAATTCCTTGACCGTCGGCGCATGCAATCTGACCGGCCTGCCGTCGAGCGTGATGCGGTCCCGCGGCGTGAGCTTGACGCCCAGTGCGGGAACTTCGCCGTTGATCTGTAGGCGGCCCTCTCGAATCCAGCGCTCCACTTCACGGCGCGAGCCTATGCCGGCCGCCGACAGCAGCTTTTGTACACGTTCAGTGGGTGGCTGGTCTTTTCGCGGCGTTGCTTGCTTACGGGGCGGTCGCGGTCGCATCAAATCGGATCGTCTTGCGCACCGCTCGCAACCAACCCGTGCGGTCGCGGCGACTCGGCGTCCGCGTCCTGCGCATTGTCCGCGTCCTGCACGCCCTCCGAATCCGAGTCCTCATCATCGTCCGCGGCAGCCTCAATATCGGTATCACCGGCCGCCGCCGCATCAACCGCGTCAGCCACCGGCACCTCTGGGCCCGCGCCCGGCAGCGACAGCTGCACCCGCAAGTCCTCGAGCTCCTTAAGCTGCGCCAGTGTCGGCAGGTCATCCAGCTTCTTCAAGCTGAAATAGTCGAGAAACTCGCGAGTAGTACCCAATAGCTCCGGCTTGCCCGGCACGTCGCGATGACCGACAACGCGGATCCAGCTGCGCTCCAGCAGCGTCTTGATGATGTTGGGGTTCACCGCCACGCCGCGGATTTGTTCGATCTCGCCGCGGGTAATTGGCTGGCGATACGCGACCAGCGCCAACGTTTCGAGCATGGCGCGCGAATACTTGGCCGGACGTTCCTGCCACAGCCGCGACACGGGCTCGGCCACGGACGCCCTGATTTGAATCCGATAGCCGCTCGCCACTTCGAGCAATTCCAGGCCGCGAGTTTCGTAGTCCGCCCTCAATGCCGCCACGGCACCGCGAACTTCTTCGGAGTTCGACCCGTCGCGCTCGTCGAACACGCTCACCAACTCGTCCATGGAGAGCGGGCGGCCGGCCGCGAGCAGCGCAGCTTCAATCACATTCTTTACGTATTGATCGTTCATTGGGTTCTCGCAAGGTCGTCGTTCGCGGCGCCGTCGTCGGCCACCAGTGTCAGATGCCGGGCCGGATTGCCGAGGCGCACGTGCAGAGGTCCGTAGGCTTCCGATTGCACGATTTCTATCAGCCCTTCGCGCAGCAATTCCAAAATCGCGACGAAGGTGACCGTCACTCCGCGGCGGCCCTCATCGGCGCGAAACAAATGCACGAAATCCACGAAGCTGCTCGCCGTCAGCGACGACAACACGTCCGTCATACGCTGCCGCACCGACAAGGGCTCTCGCTGCACGTGATGATGCGCAAACATATCGCTGCGCGACAACACGTCCTGAAATGCCAGCAACATCTCTTGCAGGCTGACCCGCGGCGGAATACGTACGACTTTGCGGTCCGCCAAATCCGCCGACGCCACCCAGGTGTCGCGTTCCAGCCGCGGCATGCGGTCAATGCCCTCGGCGGCACGCTTGAAGCGCTCGTATTCCTGCAGCCGGCGCACCAGCTCGGCCCGCGGATCCGATTCTTCGGCGGACACATCGCTCGCGACTCGCGGCAGCAACATGCGCGATTTCACCTCGGCAAGAGTCGCCGCCATCAGCAGATACTCACCCGCCAGTTCCAACTGCAGCACCTGCATCAATTCGATGTAGCGCATGTACTGGCGGGTGATCTCGGCGATCGGAATGTCGAGAATGTCGAGATTCTGCCGCCGTATCAGGTACAGCAGCATGTCGAGCGGACCTTCGAATGCTTCGAGAAATACCTCGAGCGCCTGCGGCGGGATGTACAAATCTCGCGGCATCTCGGTAATGGGCTGACCCTCCACGACCGCAAACGGCATCTCGCCTTGTGCAGGTTGCGGCGGCGTCGCCGGCGGCGGCGGCGCCACAATATTCTGCACCAGCGTCAATTCAGGTTTCATCGGTAGTTCATGCCCATGGCTTGACGGACGGCCTCGAGCGTGTCGCGCGCAGCCCCCCGCGCCCGCTCACACCCTTCGGCAATAATACCGCGTACCAGTTCAGGATTCTCCTCAAACTCTTGTGCACGCTTCGAGATGGCGGATACTTCCTCGACGATCTTGTCGATCAAGGGCGCCTTGCATTCCAGGCAGCCTATACCTGCGCTGCGGCAACCTGTTTGCACCCAGGCTTGGGTGTCGGCATTTGAATACAGCTTGTGCAAATCCCAGACAGGGCATTTCTCAGGATCGCCCGGATCGGTGCGCCGCGCACGCGCCGGATCGGTCTGCATGCCCTTGATCTTTTTGACGATGGAATCCGGGTCTTCGCGTAGTCCGATGGTATTGCCGTAGGACTTGGACATCTTGCGTCCATCCAGTCCCGGGACCTTGGGAGTCGCAGTCAGCAAAACTTCCGGCTCGGGCAAAATCGAGATGCCCGTTCCCTCGAGAAATCCAAACAGCCGATCGCGGTCGGCAACGGTCAGGCGAGCATTCGATTCGACCAGCGCGCGCGCCTTACCCAGAGCGTCCGCGTGACCCTTCTCCTGGAACTCCTTGCGCAGCGAACGATACATGGCTGAATTGCGCGATCCCAGGCTCTTGATGGCCTTCTCCACCTTTTGCTCGAACTCAGGCTCGCGGCCGTAGATGTGATTGAAGCGTCTGGCCACTTCGCGGGTGATTTCCACGTGCGCAACCTGGTCTTCGCCCACGGGCACGTACTGCGAGCGATACAGCAAAATATCGGCCGACTGCAGCAAGGGGTAGCCCAAAAAGCCGTAGGTGCTCAAATCGCGATCGGCGAGCTGCGCTTGCTGGTCCTTATAGGACGGAACACGTTCCAGCCAACCCAAGGGTGTAATCATCGACAGCAGCAGATGCAGTTCCGCGTGCTCCGGCACCTTGGATTGAATGAACAAGGTGGCGACGCCGGGATTCAGGCCTGCGGCCAACCAGTCGATCGCCATCGTCCAGACGAACTCCTCGAGCTTCGCGGTATCCTCGTAGCCCGTGGTCAACGCGTGCCAATCGGCGATGAAGAAATAGCACTCGTACTGATACTGCAGTTCGATCCAATTCTTGAGGGCGCCGTGATAATTGCCAAGGTGCAATTGACCGGTGGGCCGCATGCCCGACAGCACGCGCCGATTCTGGATCGGACCGCTCACGACGACGCCCCCAGCAATTCATGGATGATCCGGCGCACGACGTGATAGGCGGGATCGAACAGCCAGGCAAACATTCCGAAAACGCTGAGTCCGATCACGATGAACAGGCCCGCCGGTTCGATTTTTTCCAGGCGGGCGCTCAAGTGCGGCGGCAGCAGTCCCGCGAGCACGCGTCCACCGTCGAGCGGTGGAATCGGCAAGAGATTGAACACTGCCAAAATCACGTTGATCCAAATGCCGGCCTGCGCCATGACCCCGATCCAATAGATAACTGCCGCATTGCCGTGAATCGGGGCAATTGCCGCCAGTACCGCGCACCAGGCCAGCGCCATCAAAATATTGGCGGACGGTCCGGCCAGCGCCACGAAGATCATCGCGCGCCGCGGATTGCGCAGCGCACTGGTCGCCACCGGCACGGCCTTCGCCCAACCGAACAACGGCGCGCCGACAGCCAGCAACAACACCGGCACCAATACCGTGCCGATGGGATCGATGTGACGCAATGGATTCAAACTCAAACGTCCGAGCATCTCGGCGGTGCGGTCACCGAAGTATCGGGCCGTCCAGCCATGAGCCACCTCGTGCAGAGTGATCGCGAACAGCGCCGGGATTGCATAGATCGATATATTCTTCAAAAGTACAGAAAAATCCAATGCTTACACTCATTATGTAGAAATGGCGAGAGCTCATGTTCACACGGGCTGCAGGTATTATACGGTGGCTCAAGTAGCAAAGGGGCTTACATCACCGCGGCCGGCTCGCACCACCATGGCATGATCGCCGGACAGGTCGATTACGGAAGTGGGGATCAAGCCG
>JANYIY010000461.1 GCA_025358615.1 Gammaproteobacteria bacterium
TCGCTCATCTCGAATCTCGACGATCACCCGCGCAATCACGCGGTAATCGCGAAGGAAAAAAGCTGGAGCCTCTCGCCCGCCTATGACCTCACGCCATCAGTGCCCGTGAGCATAGAACGCCGTGATCTCGCGTTGGACTGCGGCGATATGGGCCGCTACGCCAATGCGAAGAACATACTATCGCAGCATGCGCGCTTTCTACTCGATAAGGACGAAGCGGAGAGGATTGTCGACGACATGAAAGCACGAGTTGGGGCGACGTGGTACGAGACCTTGCGTGCCAGCGGTGTATCCGAAAAGGACGCCGAGAACATTCGCGGTGCCTTCGTCTACCCAGGATTCTCGCTGTAGCGTCAGGTAGTTTGCCTTCTCCGCCGTAGTGCCGCTGCCACAATTCGCCCGAATCCCTCCACAGAACTGCCCGAAGCGGCTCGCACACTGCTTGCCTATAGTGGAAATCGGGAGGGTGGCGGCATGTCTCCGGTTGATTTCGAGATCTGGGTGAATCACTTCGAACACCATGCTCAGCATCCGCGTTGTGTTCCGCACGGCCTTTCCGATCTTCTAAGGCCCGATGAGCGGCGGCTCATGGCGAGATCGATTGCGACGTTTCAGCTCGGCGAACAGTCTGAGGGACATACGCTCCTGCGAGCGGCGCAACGCTTCGCGCACGGACGCCGTGTCGCCGCGCTCGTGCGGATCGTTGAACTATTCATTCGCGAGGAGCAGCATCACGCGGCGCTGCTCCGGGCCTTCATGGAGGATCATCATATCGCGCTCAAGAGCGCCGACTGGACCGATCGGGTGTTTCGACTTGTACGACGACTCGCGGGTCTGGAGCTCTACCTATACATACTCATCAGCGCTGAACTGATCGGTATCGTGTACTACCGAGCACTCGAATTGGCCACGGACTGTGAGCGCCTGAGGGTGCTCTGCCGTGGCCTGGTGTCCGATGAACTCGCCCACGTTGGATTCGAGTCACAGCTGCTTCTCGCGCTGCGAGCGGGCCAGGCCGCTCCGGTGCAGGCCCTGTTGCGCTTGGCTCATCGAGCATTCTTCGCAGGCACTGCCGGTGTCGTATGGTTGACGCACCGTTCGGTGTTGCGCCAGGGGGGATACGGCGCGCGGGGTTTCCTGCGGGTCTGTCTATCTCAGTACGCCTTCCACTTGGAACCGGTGAACGTGACGCTCGCATCCAGATCGGCCCCCTGAAGCGGCGGCCGTCGGCCTATTGTGTTGAAAAGAATAGGGTCGATCTCGGTCAGCCGATCCCGAATGTGCCGCCGCGCCAAGAGAAAAGAGGTATCGCGAATTCACTCGAGCCTTGACGGGTAGGTTTGAAAAATTGGTGGACCGTCTAGCCACCGAACTTAGCGTCTAACTAATTGTTTTTCATGCGCTTTCATCGCAGACAATTGGCAAATGCCCCCACATATGCCAACCGGCGTTGAACGTTGACCAGGGATTTTGCAGGCCGCGCCCATCGAAACAAGGAGTTGCGGCGCCGATCGGTATCGAACCGGCTTGCCGATTCACAGAGCTGCTCAAACTCAACGGCATCCGTCTCCGGTATTGAGGTGACGTTGGCCGCGCTCGGTTAATCGGCTAACCGATCGCGCCCAGCGCGACGACGTGCTCGCGGCCCGACACCACCACGCCGCCCGGCTTCTCGACCGTCACTGCAAAGGCCGCGGGCTTGCGCACCATGAGCGTGCATTGGCTGGCACATCGAACACACCGCCGTCGACCGGGTAGCGCTTGTCGCGGCCCGAGTCGAAAATCCATATCTGATATTGGTGAACAGCCGGATCGTTGGCGGCCAGCCCAGTGAAGTGCAGAAAGCCGCGCTGAGTGGCCGAATCCCACACCACATCTCCGCTCATGTTGGAGACAGCGGGATCCTTGGTTGCACCCAAGGTGATCTTGAGCGTATCTGATTTCGCGAGCAGTGCCGCGCGCTCCTCAACCGCGGTTGGCGGTTCCGGCTTTACGCTCGGTGGCGTCGCGATGGGCGGCGCCACGACCGCTACAGGCTCGGCCGGCGGTGAAGGCGAGCGCAGCCAGCCAAAAATTGCCAGCACCAAACACGCGGCAGCCGCCAGCCAGCCGTATGCGCCATAGCGGCCCGGGGCACGTGTCGCGACGGGTGACCGATCGGAACGAGCGGCATCCAGGTTCACCACTTTGGCTGCCGGCCCGAAATTCTCCGCAGCCTGCCGAGCGATGCGCGCGGCCAGGGCTGGAGGCAGCTGCGCGCCGCCGGCGGTCCCGGCCAATGTGACGGCGGCCGAGGCGCGTTCCAAGTCCCGCAACCAGGCGCGCGTCACTTCGCTGTCCAGCACATCGAGCGCCCGCTGCTCATCCGGCGACAGGCCTTCGGTGACCTGCTTGATCAGCAAGTCCAGCATGGCTTCGTCGGGTTGATCTTGAGGACGTGTGTCTGACATCACCCCTCGCTAAAGACGCCTTCTGCATCTACGTTCATGAATTCACGCACCTTGATCAGGCCCCTGCGCATAAATGACTTCACTGTTCCGAGGGGCATTTGTAGCCGAGCAGCAATTTCCGACTGGCTCAATCCATGCAGCAATCCCAACTCCAATACTTGCCTTTGCTCAGGACCAAGTTCCGCGAGGGCGCGTACGGCTTGCTCCGCCTCGATCGAGGTCTCCGAAGCCGTTCCGGGATCCGCCCACGCGATGGTCTCCAAGGATTCGA
>JANYIY010000039.1 GCA_025358615.1 Gammaproteobacteria bacterium
CACGATCTTCGGCATTCGTTCGCTGTCGGAACGCTTCTTCGGTGGTATCGATCGGGGCGGGATCCCGGAGCGAGATTGCTGGTCGGGACGGCGCTGGAAATGGCGGGCTTTCGCGTGGTAACGGCGGCCGACGGCGCAGCCGCGCTGCGCCACTTTCGTGAGCATCCCGCGGATTGCGTCGTGCTCGACGTGGTGATGCCGGGTATGAACGGCTTCGACGTGTGCAGCGCAATGCGCGAATCTCCCGACTGCAGACACGTGCCGATCCTGATGCAAACCAGTCTCGACGACATGGAATCGGTCAACCGCGCGTACAATGCCGGCGCCACGGACTTCTCGTCCAAGGGCATCAATCCGATGCTGCTGGCGCAACGTGTCAAGTTCTTGGTGCGCGCCAAGCAAACTCAGGATCAGTTGCGGGAGAGCGAAGCGCGTGTGCGGTATCTCGCCTACTACGATCCGCTCACGGCTTTGCCCAATCGCCAGCGTCTGCTGCAAATCTTGGAACAGCAGGTGGCGTTTGCCAAGGCGCGGCAGCGCGGCCTCGCGGTGCTGATGCTCGACATCGATAATTTCTCGCGCATCAACGACACGCAGGGCCAGGCCGTGGGCGACGCGCTGCTGAAGGAAGTGGCGCATCGCCTGCAGACCTGCCTGCGCGACTCGCAGCGCGCGCCGGATCAAGCGGGCGATTCCGTTGAAATGAATGATATCAACGACTGGGTGGCGCGCACCGGCGGCGATGAGTTTGCGCTGGCGCTGCCCGGGATCGCCACGGCCGATGCCGCGCAAGTCGTGGCGCGGCGTGTGCAGCTGGCATTGGCTCGCCCCTTCCTGTTCGCGCAGCAGGAGATTCCGCTGGCGGCCACCATGGGTATCAGTCTATATCCAGGCGATGCGGCGACCGGCGAAGCGCTGATCAAGAACGCCGACGCGGCCATGCATCACGGCAAGAAGTCCTGGCAGGGAGGCATGGAGTTCTTCAACAAATCGATCAGCACACGCGCCGCCAAGCACCTGTCGATGGAGGCGGACTTGCGCAAGGCGCTGGAGCGCGGCGAATTCACCCTGAACTATCAGCCGCGGCTGGCACTCAAGGATCTGCGTGTCGAGGCGGTCGAGGCGCTGCTGCGGTGGAAGCATCCCCAAAAAGGTTTCATCGCGCCCGATGAGTTCATTCCCTTGGCCGAACAGAGCGGCTTGATCGTGGAAATCGGCGACTGGGTGCTGCGCGAGGCAAGCGCGCAGGTACGCCGCTGGCGCGATGCTGGGTGGCCCGGCTGGCAGGTCGCAGTCAACGTGTCGGGTGTGCAGTTTCGCGACGGCAGCCTGGTATCGCGGGTGTCGCGCGCCATCGGCGCCGCCGGGATCGACTCGCGCATGATCGAACTCGAGTTTACCGAAGGCGCCCTGATCGAATATTCCGCGGCGGTGAGCAAGGCCGTCAAGTCGCTCAAGGAGCTGGGGGTGGCCACCGCGCTCGACGATTTCGGCACGGGCTACAGTTCCTTATCCTACCTGCGGCACTTTCCAATAGACACGCTGAAGATCGACCGCGCATTCGTGCGCGACATCGCGTCCACCAGCGGCGGCAATGCGCCGCTGGTCGATGCCATCATCGCCATGGCGAAGAGCCTGGGGTTGTCGACCGTCGCCGAGGGCGTGGAGACCGAGGCGCAGTGGCAGTACCTGAAAACTCGGGACGCGAACCAGGTTCAGGGCTTCCTGTTCTGCCGGCCCCTGCCGATCGCCGATCTGGAGCGTTGGCATGCCGATTGGCTGCACGCCAATCAGCTGAGTCCGGCGAGCGTCGCTTAGAGATCAACGGCGGCGCTTATTTCTTAGTGCGGCGCCACACCACTTCGCTGCCCTGTTCATGGCGCGCGAGCACGCGGGCCAGCACGAATAAGAGATCGGACAACCGATTGAGGTATTTGAGCACTTCCGGCGAGACGTTCTCGATCCGTGCCAGGGACCAGCAACGGCGCTCCGCCCGCCGGCAGACGGCGCGGGCCACATGGCAGGCGGCCGCTGCCGAGCCACCGCCGGGCAGGATGAATTCCTTCAGAGGCGGCAGCGCTTCGTTGAAGCCATCCAACTCCGTCTCGAGCCGATCCACCTGGACCGCCTCGATCATACGATGCCCGGGGATGCAGAGCTCGCCCCCTAAATCGAAAAGGTCATGCTGCACCTCGGTGAGACAGCGGGCAATCGCAGGCGGCAGGGCTGCCACGCTCAGTACCACGCCGATTGCGCTATTGGCCTCATCGACGGTGCCGTAGGCTTCGACGCGGGGATCTTCCTTGGGCACGCGTGAGCCGTCGCCGAGGCCGGTGCTGCCGTCATCGCCTGTGCGCGTGTAAATCTTGCTGAGCCGATTACCCATTGCCCAATCTCCGTGCTCTTTGAGTGCGACGGTAGCACAAGGTTTGCTAATCTGGCGCGCATGAAACCATCTGTGGAATTGCAAGCGGCCCTGGACGCGGCGGAGCAGGCCGCCGGCATCGCGCGCTCCCTGTTCCAGCACAACATCGAAGTGCGCATCAAGGCCGACAAGTCGCCGGTGACCGAGGCCGATGTGCGTTGCGAAATCGCAATTCGCGAGATACTCGAGGCGCGATTTCCCTCCTATGGCTTCTATGGCGAGGAGACCGGGTCGCGCGATCGAGGCGCCGACAGCCTCTGGCTGGTGGATCCCATCGACGGCACCAAGGCGTTCGTGCGCGAATACCCGATGTTCTCCACGCAGATCGCGCTGATGCGCGCCGGTGAAATCGTGCTCGGCGTATCAAGCGCTCCGGTGTACGGTGAGCTTTGCTTCGCGGAGCGCGGCTGCGGTGCCTTTCTGAACGGCAAGGCGCTCGCCGTCAGCTCCGTCGACAGCATCGAGTCGGCTGCGCTGTCCTCCGGCAATATGAAAAGCCTGGCCGGCGGCGGCCAATGGGCGAAATATGGTGCCCTGGTGGCGCGTCTCAACCGTATTCGCGGCTACGGCGATTTCCTGCACTACCACCTGTTGGCGAGCGGCAAGATCGACGCGGTGATCGAAAGCGACGTCAACATTCTCGACATTGCGGCGTGCGTGGCGATCGTCAACGAAGCGGGAGGTCGCTTCACCGACCTCACCGGTGCGCCGATCACACTGCAATCCAACTCGGTGCTGGCAACCAACGGACTCATGCACGCACCGGTATTGGCGGCCTTGAGCTAGCAGCCTAAGCTTGAAAGAACACCCGCCGACCGCCGATTTCCGCGCTTTCGAAGCGCGTGTCGTACAGGGTCGATAAATGCTGCGCGGTAAGCACGTCGGCGACCGTGCCGCATTGCCAGTCGCCGTTCCTGCCTATCAGCAACGCATCATCTGCGAAGCGCGCGGCTAGATTCGGGTCGTGCAGGGTGACAATGACGGCCGCGCCCGCATCGGCGCGTTCGCGCAACAACTGCAGCGCTTCGAGCTGGTGATTTGGGTCGAGTTGATTGGTCGGTTCATCCAAAAGAAAGATGCGCGGCGTCTGCGCCAGGACGGCAGCCAGCGCGGCTCGCCGCCGTTCGCCGCCGGACAGGGTGAGTATGTCGCGCTGCTCGTAGCCGGCAAGCCCGACCGCGGCGAGCGCCTCCGATGCGATGGCGAGGTCGCGGGCGGATTCCCACTGCCAGCGGGGGATGTGCGGGTGGCGGCCGAGCAGTACTGTTTCGATGACGCTTGCCGGAAAGGGGTCTTCGACATTCTGCGGCAGCAGCGCCAGTTCGCGGGCGAGAGTGCTGCGTCGCCACGCGGTCAAGGAGCGGCCCAGGATCAACACCTCCCGCGCCTTGGTTGCGCGCAGACCGGCGAGCGTGTGCAGAGAGAGGCTCTTGCCGGAGCCGTTCGGACCGAGGATGGCGAGCATCGAACCGCCGCCCACCTTGAGGTTGAGCCCGCGCACCAAGGTGCGCGACTCGACGCAGACATCCAGGGCTCTGCATTCGAGCAACGGTGCGTTGGCCTGCGCGCGTGGCGCCGCGGCCTCAGCGGGCATGTTGTGGCCAGCGTATTTCCAAAGCCGTGACGGCGCCGATGACGACCTCGTCGAGACTGGCCGCCTGTTGCCACTTGCCCGGCGCCAGCATGCGCCGCCCCGCCATCAATTCCGCGGTCTGCTGTGGGAACAGCGGCTTTTGAGCGGGATCGCCATAACCTTCAGGAAAGCGCGGGGCGTCATCGAGGATGTCGTACTTGTCGCTGGCGCCCACCGTGTGCAGCAATTCGTGGGCAATCACCACGTCATTCTCACCGTTCATCTCGGGGACGGCAAACGCATAGACCACGCCGATGAGTCCCTTGGTAAGTCCCAAGGAGTGCGGCACGGTGGGGCTCAGCGCCGGGTCGTGATAGAGCACGAATATGCGAATGTCCTCGGGTTCGCGCACATGCCCGCTGACGCGCCAGGCCCAGTACCGCAGGCGCAGGCTCCATAGCGCAGTGGCCAGCATTCCCGCATCCGCCGCGTGTTGCGGCGGTTTGGCCGCCAGTTCGCTCCGGAGTCGCGTGCGGACGGGCTCGCTCGCGTACAGATGATAACGCGCCGCCTCGCGCGCAAAGAACCGATCGATGGGTTCGAAGCGCTCGGCATCGAGCGCTGCGACGTAGGCTCGCGTTAGCGGGCTGTCGTCGGCGGCGATGGGATAGATTGCAACAAACAGAGGGTCGCGCCAGCGCGTGCTGAGATAGCGCTGCTGGTAGGTGGTCGCGGCGACCAGCAGCAACACGCCCAACAAGATCGCCACGCGCAGCATTTTAAATCCACCGCGCCGCGCCGTCACTCCCCGGACTCAACGCTGAGTTCGGCAACTTCTCCCGCGGCGGTGGTGTAGGTCACGAGCATCGATTTACAGCACACGGGACAATCTTCGACGTACGACTGCTCCGGCACCGAAAGATCGAGAGTCAGATTAATGGTTTCCCAGCAGTGCGGGCAGGTGACATCTTGCCCTTGGAGAAGGTTCATGGAGCAATATTACCTTGGGGCCGGCCGACGTGCCGTCACAAACACGCAGGGGCGCTATACTTCGAAGCTGGCTTGGGGGCAGTACGAGGAATCATGGAGCCAACCGATACTTCGAAACCTGATTATTTTCATCGGGTCGTGGATTGCCAATGGGCTTGTCCGGCGCACACCGACGTTCCCGAATACATCCGCTTGATCGCCCAGGGCGAGTTCACCGAAGCGTACATGGTGAATCGAGAGTCCAATGTATTTCCGGGTATTTTAGGCCGAGTCTGCGATCGACCCTGTGAGCCCGCCTGCCGCCGCGGCCGAATCGAGGAAAAGCCGGTAGCGATCTGCCGGCTGAAGCGAGTCGCGGCCGACAATCGCGACGACATCAGCGTGCTGTTGCCCAAAGCGCCGCACGAGAAGAACGGCAAGCGCATTGCCTGCATCGGCGCGGGGCCGGCGTCGCTCACCGTCGCAAACGACCTGTTGCCCATGGGCTACGAGGTGACGATTTTCGAACAGTACGCCGTGCCGGGCGGCTTGATGCGCACCAATATTCCGGCATTTCGCCTGCCCGCCAATGTGCTGGACGAGGAAATAGGCTACATCGTCGACATGGGCGCGGATCTGCGCCTCAATTCCCCGGTCAAGAGCATGCGCCACCTGCTCGAATCGGAGAAATTCGATGCGATTTTCGTGGGGTCGGGCGCGCCCAAGGGCAAGGAGCTCGACCTGCCGGGCCGCTACGACTCCGATCGCGTGCACATCGGCATCACCTGGCTCGAGTCGGTTGCCTTTGGTCACGTCGAACGGGTCGGCGAGCGGGTCCTGATCATCGGCGTCGGCAATACGGCGATGGATTGCTGCCGCAGCTCGCTGCGCCTGGGCGCTAAGGACGTGAAGGTCATGGCGCGCAAGCCGCGTCAGTTCTTCAAGGCCTCGGAATGGGAACTCGAAGATGCCGAACACGAGAACGTGGCAATCGTCGTGAATCACGCGCCCAAGTGCTTCGTCACCGAAGGCGGCAGGCTCAAGGGCATGATGTTCGAGAAGCTGGAATACGATGTCGAGAACGGCGATATCACGGCGACCCGCAATCTGGGCGATATCTTCTTCGCCTGCGACGACGTCATTCTGGCGATCGGTCAGGAAAACGCCTTTCCCTGGATCGAAAAGGGCATCGGCCTCGAGTTCGACAAATGGAATGTGCCGAAGGTGGACAAGACCACCTTTCAATCCACCCTGGCGCAGGTGTTCTTCGGCGGCGATGCGGCGTTCGGACCCAAGAACATCATCTGGTCCGTTGAACACGGCCACCAGGCGGCCATTTCTATTCACAAGTTCTGCCTCGACGAGGCCGTCGCGGAACGTATGCCGCGTGGCGTGACGCTTTCCAGCCGCAAGATGGGCATGCACGAATGGGCCTACAAGAACGAATACAACGGCGTCGAACGGCGCCTCGTGCCGCACGTGGGACTCATCGAACGCTTCAAGAAGATCAACATCGAGGTGGAGTTGGGATTTACCGCCGAAGAGGCGGCGCTGGAAGTGCAGCGCTGCTTGAATTGCGATGTGCAAACGGTGTTCGCGGCGAAATTGTGCATCGAATGCGACGCGTGCATCGA
Organism: Gammaproteobacteria bacterium; assembly: GCA_025358615.1. Classification (GTDB taxonomy): domain Bacteria; phylum Pseudomonadota; class Gammaproteobacteria; order Steroidobacterales; family Steroidobacteraceae; genus Bog-1198. The sequence goes on from JANYIY010000039.1 coordinate 6,602, forward strand.
CATCTGCCCCGTCGACTGCCTCACCATCACGCATAACGCCACGGAGCCGGAGTTGCGCGCTCACTTGACGGCCCCGGCGACCAACGGTTCGCAGGCGCTGTATGTGTCGGCACCGCTGCCGCAAACGGCGCGGGTGATGGTCAAGGACGAGGACGTCTGCGTGCATTGCGGATTGTGCGCGGAACGCTGCCCGACCGCCGCCTGGGACATGCAAAAATCGACCATCCGCATCCCGCATGCGATCGATGAGGAGGTCTCGTTATGCCCGGCCTGATTGCCAACGCCAATCGTGTGAACGATTTCGTGGTGAAGTTCGCCAATGTCAACGGCACGGGTTCGGCCAGCGCCAATTCGCTGGTCATGAAGGCCATCTTTCGCATGGGCGTGCCGGTCACCGGCAAGAACTATTTTCCATCGAACATTCAGGGCCTGCCCACCTGGTACGAAATCCGCGTGACCCGCGACGCCTATGCCGCGCGCGCCTCGCAGGTCGATATCATGGTGGCAATGAACGCCGAAACCTACTCGCGGGATGTCCGCGAGTTGAGCTCGGGCGGCTACCTGATCTATGACTCAACCTGGCCGCGCAGCGCGCTCCTGCAACGCGGCGATATCACTGTGATCGCCGTACCGCTGGCTAAATTGGTCAACGAAAACTTCGACGGCGTACGCAACCGCATCCTGTTGAAGAACATCGCCTATGCCGGCGTGCTGGCCGCGTTGATCGACGTGGACCTCGAGGTGATCAGCGCTCTGTTGACCGAGAGCTACGGCAAGAAGCCGAAATTGCTGGACTCGAACACCAAGGCGCTGCGCTTAGGCTACGACTACGTCAAGCAACATTTGATGTCGCCGCTGCCGCTGCGGGTCGAGCACATGGACAAGACGCGTGGCCACATCATGATCGACGGCAACACGGCCGCCGGCTTGGGATGCGTGTATGCGGGTGCGACCGTCGGTGCGTGGTATCCCATCACGCCCTCGACGTCGCTGATGGACGCCTTCAAGGGTTTTTGCGAGCGCTTCCGCGTCGACCCCAAGACCGGTGAGCGCAACTTTGCAGTACTGCAGGCCGAGGATGAGCTGGCCGCGGTCGGCATGGTGCTGGGCGCCTCGTGGAACGGAGCGCGCGCCTTCACTCCCACCAGCGGGCCCGGCATCTCACTGATGAATGAGTTCGTCGGCCTTGCATACTACGCTGAGGTGCCCTGCGTCATATTCGACGTGCAGAGGGTCGGGCCCTCCACCGGCATGCCGACGCGCACGCAGCAGTCGGACATCATGCTGTGCGCGTATGCATCGCACGGCGACACGCGGCACGTGCTGCTGTTCCCGGCAAACCCCGAGGAATGCTTCTACATGGCGGTGCAGGCCTTCGATATTGCCGAGCGGCTGCAGACGCCGGTTTTCGTGATGTCGGATCTGGATATCGGCATGAACGATTGGATGTGTCCGGACCTGCAATGGGACGATGCTTACCGGCCGGATCGGGGCAAGATACTGTCGCAGGAGGAGCTCGCAGGCCTCGAGAAATTCTACCGCTACGTGGATCGCGATGACGATGCCATTACATATCGCACGCTGCCGGGATCCAGCCCCACGGGTGCGTTCTTCACGCGCGGCTCCGGTCACAATCAATACGGTGGCTACACCGAGGATTCCGCCGAGTACCAGGTGGTACTCGACCGGCTGAAGCGAAAATTCATCAGCGCACCGAAATATCTGCCGAAACCCGTGATGATCGGCAAAGGCAGCAGTGAGGTCGGCATCGTGAGCCTCGGCAGCTGCGACGGCGCAATCCGCGAGGCGCTCGATGTACTCGGCAGGCAGAAAATCGACGTGGACTATATGCGCGTCAAATCGTTTCCGTTCAACAATGACGTCGAAGTCTTCCTGAGAACGCATTCCACCATTTTCGTGGTTGAACAGAATCGCGACGCGCAGTTCAGGTCGCTGTTGACGCTCGAAACCGCGGTCGAGAAATCCAAGCTCAATTCCATCTTGAGCTACAGCGGCTTGCCAATGTCCGCCGACCCCATCGTCAATGAAATCCGCGCCAAACTCGCCGAGGCGCCGCGCCTGTCGGCCGTGCCGCGCAAACTCTAAGGCTCCCATGTCGTACATCAACAAGCCCAAAGTCGCCCATCCGTCGCTGCCGGTCAATACGCTGGGAATGACCCGCCGACAATACGAGGGCAGCATGTCGACCCTGTGCGCCGGCTGCGGCCACGATTCGGTGACGGCATCCATCATCGAAGCATGCTGGGGCCTGTCGTTGCGCCCCGAACAACTGGTCAAGCTCTCCGGCATCGGCTGCTCATCGAAGACCACGGCGTACTTCGTCAGCGGCTCGCATGGATTCAATTCGGTGCACGGCCGCATGCCCTCGATCGCCAGCGGCGCGAACGCCGCAAACCGCAAGCTCACTTACGTCGGCGTGTCGGGCGATGGGGATTCGCTGTCCATCGGCATCGGTCAATTGGTGCATGCCATCCGTCGCAATGTCAACATGCTGTACTTGATCGAAAACAACGGTGTGTATGGGTTGACCAAGGGCCAGTTCTCGGCCTCGGCGGACATCGGCACCAAGGCCAAGCGGGGGGACGTGAATTCCTCGCCGCCGATCGACCCCGTGCTGCTGGCGCTGACTCTGGGCGCGACCTTCGTGGCGCGCAGCTTCTCGGGCGACAAGGCACAGCTCGTGCCGCTCATTCAGGCCGGCTTGCGTCACAATGGATTCGCGTTGATTGACGTGTTATCGCCCTGTGTCACGTTCAACGATCATGAGGGCTCGACCAAGAGCTATACCTACACGCGCGAGCACTACCATGCGGCGGTCGAAGCGGATTTCGTTCCTTTGGCGCAGGAGATTGCGGTGGACTATGCGGTGGGCGAGTCGCTGCCGGTGAGTCTGCACGACGGCAGCCAGGTTATTTTGCGAAAGCTCGACCCCGACTACGACCCCACGGATCGGACGGCGGCGTACAATTATATCGGCAATAAGCTCAAGAAGAATGAGTACGTGACCGGGCTCATTCACATCGATGGGTCGGACTCGACCGAGTTCCACAATTTGAACCACACTGCCGAAGCGCCGTTGAACAGCATTCCGTTCGAGAAGCTATCGCCCGGCCGGGCCGCGCTCGACCAGCTGATGGGCCGTTTTCGCTAGCACCAGAGGCGGGAAGCGGGCTTAGCGCCAGGATCCCGTTTGCAGGGTGGTGGGAGCATATTCCAGGAACGACCAACGCAGCGACAGCGCCGCCTGGCGGCGCCAACCGCGTACGACGTGAAAGCGCCACAGCCGCTCCGCCCCGGGGAACCGTAGAATCGCCGCCGCATTCCAATCGACTTCGGCGGTACCCTGCAGCTGCAGCAGATCGCCGCTGGCGAAATCGACCAACAGCAGTGAAGCTCGCGGTTCCGCTATGAGATTGCCCAGACTGTTGAAATAGCGATTGCCGGGAAAGTCCGGAATCGTCAATACATGGCCGCCGCGATCATCCTCGATGCGCACGAAGCCGGCCGCCATGTGGCACCCATCGTGTCGGCATTCCTCAACGCGTATCCGGACGTGCGTATCGAGCTGCGGCTCAATGACCTCAATCTCGACCTCATCGACGAGGGACTGGATTTGGCCGTTCGCATTGGGCCACTGGCGGATT
>JANYIY010000050.1 GCA_025358615.1 Gammaproteobacteria bacterium
AATCTGCTGCTGAATGGTTTCGGCGATACGAAACACGAGTTGTATCGCGCCGACTGTCTGCAGTGGCTCGAGGAGCAGGAAGCCGGCGGCCCGCGCTTCGACTTGATCTTCGTGGATCCGCCGACCTTCTCCAATTCGAAACGCATGGAGGGAGTGCTGGACGTGCAGCGCGACCATGTGGGCATGATTCGGCGGTCGTTAAAGCTATTGCGCCCGGGCGGCCGCTTGGTGTTTTCCACCAATTACACCCGCTTCAAGCTCGACGAGCAGGCGTTGGCGGACCTTGTCATCGAGGACATCAGCGCCCAGACCATCCCTAAGGATTTCGAGCGCCACGCTCGCATCCATCGCTGCTTCGTGATTCGGCATGTGGGCGGCGCGGGCAAATGATTGGCAACGCCCCTTGGGCTTGCGGTACTCTTTGGGCATGAAGACCATCATCATGCGAATAGCCGCTGCCGCTCTGCTGTTGTGCCTGCGGCCCCTGGCGCCCGCCGCGCTTGCGGCCGACGCCGATAACATCGCGCCCGCGACGGCGGCGGATTGGCAGGCGCTGGCAAAGCTGCCGGACTGGAGCGGCGTCTGGACCCCGGTGATCAGCGATCAGGTGGCGCAGGAGAAGACCAATCGCCCGCCCTGGAAACCGCAGGTTACCAGGCAGATCGAGCACATGTATGCGGAAGAGGATGCCGGCCGACCCTTTCCCATTATCGATCACTGCTTCCCGACCGGAATGCCGAGCTGGATGCTCATCACTCACAATGCGTTCGAGATCCTATTCACCCCGGGCCGCGTAACGATTCTGGGCGAGGGCGACGGCAACCGGCTGCGCCGCATCTACACCGATGGCCGCCCGCATCCCGCCGATCCGGATCCCAGCTTTCACGGCCATTCGGTCGGCCATTGGGAAGGAGATACGCTGGTCGTCGACACCGTGGGGCTGCTGCCGCAGGCATACCTGGCCGTGAACGAGGCCGTGGGAGTGCCGAACAACGGCGACATGCACATCGTCGAACGCCTGCACCTACAGGGACCGGACACGCTGCTGGACGAGCTGCAAATCACCGCCGGCAAGGTGCTGTCGAAACCCTGGAACACGACCCGCAAGTACTACCGCCAGCGCGCGCGCAAGTTCGACATCCTCGAAGGCGTTTGCGAACAGGGCTCGTACACCGAGGCCGTCGATGCCAACGGCAACGCGATTTTCGCGCCCGTCAAATTTCACAACGGAGTGCCCGTGGGATCGGATTCGAAATGAAGCGCGTTGCTCTATTCGCGGCCCTGGCAGCCGGCATGATGGGTATGTCGGCCCCTGCGTCGGCGCACCATTCCTTCGCCATGTTCGAGCCCACGAAAACCTTGACGTTCAAGGGCACGATCAAGTCCTTTCAGTGGACCAATCCGCACGTCATCGTGTGGGTCATGGTGCAGCCGGATGGCGCCGGAGCTGCGCAGGAGTGGTCGCTCGAAACCACGAGTCCTGGGGTGCTGACGCGTTCGGGATGGACCCGCATGTCGCTCAAACCCGGCGATAAGGTCAGCGTGACCTTAAGTCCGCTGCGCGACGGATCGCATGGCGGGAGCCTCAATTCAGTGACCTTGCTCGACACCGGCCAGAAGCTGGTACCGAGTTTCGGCAAGGAAATGCCGGGATTGAAGTAGCGCCCGCTGCTGCCTGCGCTCACAGCAGGTCGCGCAAGCGGTAGTACAGCATGGCCATCATCAGCGATGGCCGCCGCAGCATCCTGCCTCCCGGGAAGTCGCGATGTGGAATGCGTGCAAACACGTCGAAGCGTTCCGCCGTGCCCGCGACGGCTTCGGCGACGAGCTTGCCTGCGAGGCCGGTCAGCGTCATGCCGTGACCCGAGAACCCCTGCAGGTAGAACACATTGGGGGAGAGCCGGCCGAAATCCGGAGCGCGGCTCATGGTGATATCGAGGTAGCCTCCCCAGGCATAGGCTACTTTGACGTCAGCGAGTGTCGGGAATATGCGCAGCATGCGCTTAGCGATGGACTCGCCCAACCGCGGCGGCTGTACCGCGCTGTAGCTGACGCGGCCGCCGAATAGTAAGCGCTGATCGGCGGAGCGTCTGAAGTAATCCAGTATCCAATTGATGTCGGCGATCGCCGCGTTGCTTGGCAGCAGCGCCTGCAGCCGTTCCTCCGCGAGCGGCTCCGTGGCGACAATATAGGTACCCACGCCCAAAATCCGCCGCGCCAGCGCGGGTGCGACCGCGCCGATATAGGCGTTGCCACACAGCACCAGATGCGCGCAACGCACCCGGCCCTGTGCGGTGTGCACAATGACTTCGGGTCCGTCCTCGTAGCGCAACACCTGGGAATTCTCGAAGATCTCGACGCCCGCGGCGGTCGCTGCGCGGGCCACGCCTTGAGTGAACTTGAGAGGGTGCAGATGGCCGCTGCGCGAGTCGATCAGGCCGCCGAGATAGCGGTCGCTGCGCACATGCGCCTGCAACTCGTCGCGATTCAACAATCGCGCCGAGGTGTAGCCATGGTCCTCGTGCAATTCGCGCGCCCAATCGTCGAGTTCGAGCAGGTGCCGCGGCTTGGTGGCGACATGAACGTGGTTGGCCTGATAGTCGCAATCGATGGCGTACTCGCTGATCAACGATTGCGTGAGATCCAGCGCCTCGATGGACAGGTCGAACAAATGTCGTGCGTCGTCGCGGCCAACCTGGGCGATGAGCGCCTTCTGGCCGGTCGCGAGGCCAAAGATGGTCTGCCCGCCACTACGTCCGGAGGCGCCGTAGCCGACGACACGCGCCTCCAGCAGGGCGACACGGTAACCGCGCTTCGCCAAGTGCAGTGCAGCAGAGCAACCCGCGATCCCGCCCCCGAGCACCACCACATCCGTTCGGTGCTCGCCGCGCAGAGTTTCGCGATGACCTTTTGCGGCCTCGACCACCAAGGTTGCCGAGCTCGCGACGGAAGCCGCGTAGTAAGAACGGGCGGGCGGATAGGACAGGCGCATCAGCTCTATTTCGGGTGCCGGTGTTTAAAATAATGTGGCTATTGACAGGATTGGGCGCCTGTGAGCCTACACAGGTTTTTGCTTCAAGTGCAATGTTGCTGCATCGCACCAAACGTCGCTAAGTCATGGAAATGCCTAAATCTTAGCCAATTGTCGCTGCAGTAGCGGGACGAGTCAGCGGCGGTGTGGTGTAATACAGTCGTTAAGGAAGCCCCATCGTCCAACTGGACGTTTAATATATTAAACATGTCTCGCTTGCCGCTCATCGGAATTCCAGCCGACCGCAGGCTGTGTGGGAAGCACTACTTCCACATGGCCGGCGAGAAGTACATCGAAGCCGTCGCCGCGGGCGCGAATGCGGTGCCGGTGCTCATTCCCGCTTTGGGGTCCGAGATCGATTTGACGTCGCTGTTACATGCCTGCGATGGATTGTTGCTTACCGGGAGTGCATCGAATGTCGAACCTCACCACTACGGAGGACCGGCCAGTCAGCCGGGAACCCTACATGACCCAGATAGGGATGCTACGACGCTTTCGTTAATACCCCGGGCGGTTGCCGCCGGCATGCCGGTGTTGGCGATTTGCCGGGGTTTTCAAGAAATGAATGTCGCCTATGGCGGCACCCTGCACCAGCGACTGCACGAGCTACC
>JANYIY010000081.1 GCA_025358615.1 Gammaproteobacteria bacterium
CATTTCGGTCCCGGAACTTAAGGAGAACACGCATGGCCATGAATGTAGGCGCAGGCGGCGAGGGCCAGTCTTACTCCGATATCAACATGACGCCGTTGATCGACGTCATGTTGGTGCTCCTGATCATTTTCATCATCACGATTCCCAGCATGACGCATGCGGTGAAAATCGATAATCCGCTGCCGCCGCCGCCGAATTTCGTGCCGCCGCCGCCGCCCGAGGTGATCGATTTGACCATCGATTTCGACGGCACATTGCTGTGGAACAAGTCGCCGGTGGATCGCGCCACACTGCAGGGCTACATCAGTCAGGAAGCGGCCAAGTCGCCGCAGCCGGAAGTGCATATTTCGGTCGACAAGTTTGCCAAGTACGAAATCGTGGCGCAGACCTTGGCGGATTTGCAGCACCGCGGTTTGAAAAAGATCGGATTCGTCAACAACGATTATTTCTGACCGAGCATCCTCTAGGTGGTATTACGGCGCATCAGTCCCCGAACTGGGGTTGTCGCGCCGTTTGTTTGACCAGAGGCGGCGCCTAAATTTAAGAACTTGTTTGTAGCGAGGTTTGGTAATGACTCATTCGATACATGATGTAGGTCGCCGGCCGGCGAGCATTCGGATTGGCGTCCTAAGCTTTGGGCTGGTGCTTGCGCTGGCCTGCCTCGGGTTAAATCCGCAGGCAGCGTTCTCGGCCGAAAAGGAGAAGGGCCAGCAGATCAGTCGGGTGATTGCCAAGGAAATGACGGCCGCCCAGAAAGCGCTGCAGGCCAATCAATGGGCTGATGCAATCAAGAATCTGGAAGCGGCGGAAACGAAATCGGGATTGACGGCCTTCGATCAGAAGACGATTCACTACTTCAAGGGCTTTGCCAATATCAAGCTGAACAACCTGAAGGTTGCGCAGGCAGAGTTGGAAAAGGCGCTTGCCACCGGAGCAGCGAGTGCGGAAGAGAAGGGGCAGTACACCCGCACCCTATTCGGTATCGCTGCCAGCACCAATCAGTTCCAGAAGACCATCGATTACGGCAAGGAGATGTCGGACGCTGGTTCTGCGACGCCCAATGACCTGGCCATCATCGCGCAGAGCTACTTTCAGCTGAAGGATTGCAAGAGCGCCGGGGCTTGGGTGGATAAGGCGGTGTCCGGGAGCCGCAAGGCCGGAGAGGCGCCCAAGGAGAATCTGTTCCTATTCAAGTTGCAGTGTGCTTCGGATGCGAGCGACAACGCCGCCATGATTCCGGTGCTCATCGATTTGATTCGCCTGAACAATAAGTCCACGTATTGGAACACCCTGCTGCGCATCGAGCGTCAGGATGAGCGCGACGATCACAACACGCTGATGTTGTATCGAGTCATGTACGACACCAATGCGATGACTGTCGGCAGCGATTACATTGAAATGTCGCAGCTATTGGGCGATGCAGCGCTGCCGGCCGAGGCCCAGGCTGTGCTGGAGAAGGCCATGAGCGGCGGTCTGATTGCCGACAACCAGAAGGAGCGCACCAACCGCCTGCTGACCTCCTTCAAGAACCGTGCAGAGGCCGACAAGAAGGGCCTGGCGGCATTGGATGCCGAGGCCGCCAAGAATCCGGCGGGTGAACTCGACGTCAAACTGGGCGAGGTGTACTTCGGCACCGGCGATTATCAAGCCGCCGTGACGGCCGTCAATCGCGGCATCGGCAAAGGTCTGGTCAAGCATCTGGACGAGGCCTTTGTGTACCTCGGCCGCGCCCAGGTCGCTCTGAAGAACACTGCGGACGCCAAGAAGGCATTTAACGGCTTGAAGAATGTGCCGAACTCAAGCCCGCGTGTCCTGAAGCTCTGGGACCTGTACGGCGATACACTTCGATAAAACGGATCGCGGGAGAATCGTAATGACCATCAAAGCCGGCGATAAAATGCCAGAGGGCTCATTTACCCGCATGACCGGGGACGGTCCGCAGAAAATCACCACGGAGCAGCTGTTTGCCGGCAAGACCGTGGTGCTGTTTTCAGTTCCCGGGGCATTCACGCCTACCTGTGATGCCAAGCACTTACCCGGTTTTGTTGAACTAGCAGATCAATTCAAGGCCAAGGGTGTGGACAGCATTGCCTGCACGGCGGTAAATGATGTGTTTGTCATGAACGCCTGGGGTAAGAGCGGTGGTGTGGGCGACAAGATACTGATGCTGGCGGATGGCAACGGCGCCTATGCCAAGGCGTTGGGGCTTGAACTCGACGCGACGAAGTTCGGCATGGGGGTCCGCGGCCAGAGATTTGCCCTGATCGTCAAGAATGGCGTTGCTTCCCAGGTCAATATCGAAGGGCCGGGCGAGTTCAAGGTCTCGGCCGCCGATTTCGTTCTCAAGCAGCTCTAGCCGGCCGCTTTCTTTGCTCGCTCTGCGGACCTCACCGCAGTCGTTTGGCGTCGTCGAAGGCGAGCGCTTGGGGCGCGAGCTGTATGGACTAGCCGCCTCGGTCAGTATCCTCACCGGCGAGCGGGACTCGAATTTCCGTCTGCGTACCGCCGGGCCCGCCGGCGGTCAAGTGCTGGGCGCGCGCGAGTTCGTGCTCAAGATTCAAGATGTCGCCACCGACCCTGACAGCAACGACTGCCTGGTCTCGGTGCTCGATCACCTGGCGGAGCAGGATCCAGGCTTGCCGGTGCCGCGGCTGTTCCCGACGTTGGGCGGGGATTCGGTGGGACGTTTCAGCCGCGATGGGATTGATTACGCAACCTGTCTGGTGAGTTATCTGCCCGGGCGCCTGCTGGCTGAGACTTCTCCGGGACCGGCGCTGCTGCAAAATACCGGCGCCACTCTGGCGCGAGTCGACCGCGCTCTGCAGGGCTTTTTTCATCCATCCCTGACGCGGCGCCTGGCGTGGGATGTAAGACGCCTAGGCGAGTTGGCAGAATTCAGCGCTGCCATAGAATCGGTTCCGTTGCGGGACACGATCGATAAGATCGCCGGCGCCTTTCGCACCTGTCTGCCGCGGCTGCGCGGCTTGCGCAGTCAGGCCATCCACGGGGATTGCCATGCGGGCAACCTGCTGGTGGATGCCGATGGAAGGTCGATCTGCGGCATTCTCGATTTCGGCGACATGATTCACGCGCCGCTGATTTTCGAACCGGCGGTCGCGATGTCGGAGCTGCTGACGGAAGCGACGGCTCCGCTCGATGCGGTTGCCGTCGTGCTGCAGGGCTATGCGCAAGGCCAGGCGCTGCACACCGATGAGGTGGAACTGCTCTACGACATCATCACGGCGCGTCACGCCATCACGGTGTTGGTGCATGCCTGGCGGCGCCAATACGACAGCCAAGGCGCGCGCGCGCTGGATGCGGCCAGTGCGCACGCGGCGCGTTCGCTGTATCAGATGCTGAGTGTGGATCGTCAAGTCTTGAGCCGTGCCTGGCACGCGGCAGCCGGAACCTCGAGTACGGCCGCGGTGATCGCCGCAGTGCCCGCGGCCGATCTCAAACGACGCCATCGCCTGATGGGCGCCGGCGCCGAGCTGTTCTACGAGAAGCCCCTGCACCTGGTGCGCGGAGCGGGCGTGTGGCTGTACGACGCGAACGGCGGCGCCTACCTGGACGTGTACAACAATGTGCCGCATGTGGGGCACACGCATCCCACGGTGGTGGCCGCAATTCAGAAGCAGACTGCCATCCTCGCCACGCACACGCGTTACTTGCACAGCAATATTCTCGAGTACGCCGAGCAGCTCACCGCCAGGCTTCCCGAGCATCTCAATGCCTGCATCTTTGTGAATTCCGGCAGCGAGGCCAATGACGTGGCGTGGCGAATGGCCAAGATGGCCACCGGTCACCAGGGCGGTCTGGTCATGGAGCATGCCTATCACGGTATTACGGATGCGGTTGCGGCGCTTACCCCCAGCACCGGCCGGCCGCATGATCCTCGAGTGCTGACGATTGCGCCGCCCCCCGCCGGCTTGAATGTCTCTGACGACATCGGATCTCAAGCGTTAACCGATGCACTGCAAGACGCCGACCGGGCCATCGCAGGCCTTGCCGAGCGGGGCTATGCGCCCGCGGCTTTTTTCATCGATACCGCAATCACCAGTAGTGGAATTTTTGATCCCCCGGCAGCCTGGGCGGACGCGGTCAGCAATCGGCTGCGCGCAGCCGGCGCACTCATCGTCGCCGACGAGGTGCAATATGGATTGGGACGTTCGGGTTCGCATTTTTGGGGCTTCCAACGGCGCGGGCTGATGCCTGACATCGTGACGCTGGGTAAGCCGGTGGCAAATGGCTATCCCATGGGGGTCATCGTTGCTAATCGCGCATTGATCGAGGCCTTTCAGAAGAAGTTCGGATTCTTCTCGACATTCGGCGGCAACGCCGTGGCCGCTGCTGCGGGCCTCGCCGTGCTCAAGGTGCTGGACGACGAAGAACTCGTGGCAAACGCCTTAAATACCGGCAACTACCTGCGTGCGCAACTGCAGTCCGTGGCCGCCCGGCACGCCTCCTTGGGTGAGGTGCGCGGCACCGGGCTGCTGCTCGGTTTGCAGGTTCGCGGCCGCGATCTGACCGCGGCGAAGCGCAACTGCAAGCGGATCATCAACGCGCTTGCGGAGGATTTTCATATCCTCATCGGCTACGAAGGTCCGCACGCCAACATTCTCAAGCTGCGCCCGCCCATGCCGTTCGGCGCAGAGCACGCAGACCTGCTGGCCCAAGCAATCGATGCGTCCGCCGGCGCAGTCGACGCCGACGGCATTTAACGATCGCACTAACCGCCGATCAAGCGCTCAAGTTCCGGCACTATCTGGAACAGGTCGCCGACCAAGCCAACGTCTGCGACCTCGAAGATCGGCGCCTCGCCGTCTTTGTTGATAGCCACGATGGTGCGCGCGTCCTTGATGCCCGTCAGATGTTGGATCGCGCCGGAGATGCCGATTGCGATGTAAATGTCGGGCGAAATGATCTTGCCGGTCTGGCCGACTTGCATTTCATTGGGCGCATATCCAGCATCGACCGCGGCGCGCGACGCACCTACGGCCGCGCCGATCTTGTCCGCTAAGCTGAACAACAACTTGAAGTTATCCGCGCTGCCGAGCGCTCGGCCGCCGGACACCACGCGCTTGGCGGTTTGCAGGTCCGGCCGATCGGTTGAACCGCTTCTTGCGCCGACATAGCGCGTGTGCGAAGGCAGCACGGCGGCGGTGCTCTTGGATTCTATGGCGGCAGTGCCGCCACCAGCCGCGGCCTGGAAGGAGGCGACCCGTACGGTTGCCAGGAGCTTGCGTGCGGGATCGGCTTCCACTGTCACGATGGCATTACCGGCATAGGTGGGACGCTTGAATCGATAGGGTCCCTCAACCGTCATCAAGTCGCTGACCTGCGGCACGCCGAGCAATGCCGCGACGCGCGGCATCAGGTCCTTGCCGAAGCTGGTCGACGGACCGAAGACATGAGTGTAGTCGGCGGCGAGCGCCGCCAGCTGCGGCGCAAAGATCGCCGCCAGCGGATGCTCGTTTTCCGGCCGATCCACGCGCAGCACCGATTTCACCCCGGCGAGGGCGGCAGCTTGCGCGGCAACGGCTGCGGTATCCGCGCCCAATAGAACGATGGCGATTTCGCCGTCCGCAATGCCCCTGGCACAGGTGACGCATTTCGCCGTGGCGGGATTCAGAGTTTTGCCATCGTGTTCGCCGACAATCAGTACCTTATGCATTAGATCAAACCCTTCTTCTTGAGTACGTCCACCAGTTCCGCTACGTCCTTGACCATGACGCCCTTCTGGCGCTGCGCCGGCGGCTCGGTTTTCACAGTCCTGAGCAGCACACCTGCGCTGACGCCGAGTGCGTCGAGCGAGGTCACGTCCAGCGGTTTTTTCTTGGCCTTCATGATGTCCGGTAATTTCACGTAGCGCGGTTCATTCAAGCGCAGATCCACGGTCACCACCGCCGGCAAGTCGATCTCGATGGTTTCGAGGCCGGCATCCACTTCGCGTGTAACCGATGCCTTCTCGCCCGAGATCTCTACCTTGGAGGCGTAGGTCGCCTGCGGCCGCTGCCAAATCGCCGCCAGCATTTGACCGGTTTGATTCGCATCATCGTCGATGGCCTGCTTGCCCAAGAAGATCAGATCGGGGCTTTCCTTTTTCGCCAGGGCGAGAAAGATTTGCGCGGCAGTCAGAGGTTCGACCGCCGCGTCCGTTTGGACCAGGATCGCGCGATCGGCGCCCATCGCCAATGCGGTGCGCAGCTGTTGCTGTGTGTCGGCGACACCGATGCTGACTGCGAGGACTTCGATATTCGTGCCGCGCTCCTTGATGCGCAAGGCTTCTTCGAGCGCAATCTCATCGAATGGATTGACGCTCATTTTCACGCCATCGAGCATCACGCCGCTGCCGTCCGGCTTGACGCGAATACGCACGTTGTAATCGACGACGCGCTTGATACACACCATGATCTTCTGCACTTAAAGACACTCCTCAGGCGCTACGCGCCCGTTCCTAGGCGCTGACGCGCCCCTTACCAGGCGCTGACGCGCCAACTTTTCACGGGGTCGCGGTGACCCCGTCCGATAGATTGTGGGAAACAGATTGTTGTTCCGTAAATAGAGCGCTGATTCTAGCCGCGCAGCGGCGCAACTTCGGCAAGAAACGGTCGAGCCCCCCTTCAATGGTACGACGGAAGCGGTAAAGCGCACGGTCAGGCTTGCCAAGACCCGGTCGTCAAGCAGAATGGGCACGCACAAGGCGATTTCCTCCACCAGGCGCCGGGTGCGCGTAACGGTTGCGTATCCCGATGTCTTGATTTCCGTGAGCGCGCGCTGCAGCTCGGCCGGCGCGCGCGCGCTGCGGTCTTCGTCCTTGTTGGCTCGGGCCAAGATCTCAATGATGGTCTCGCGTTGCGGCGCCGGGCAGTTCGCGAGATAGACCCGGCCGGCGGCCGTCGTCAGCAGTGGCGCGCGAAATCCGGCGGAATAGCGCTCAATCGCCAGCGGGCTTGCATGATCCGTGGACTCGCGCACCAGCATCGTGGTTCCCGACAAGGTTGCGATAGACACCGGCCAGACGATTTTGCGGCACAGCTTATAAATAAAGGGCTTCGCAATTTGCGTCACCCAGGTCTCATCGTCGAAGCCGTCGCTCAAGGCGCGGACCATGATGGTCAGCCGATAACGATCGTCTGCCGTATCGCGAATCACGAATCCGGCATTGCACAGTGTC
>JANYIY010000109.1 GCA_025358615.1 Gammaproteobacteria bacterium
GTGTTGGCCGGATAGCGCCGCGCAATGTTCTGCCACGGATCCGCGCCCAATTGTTTGAGGCCCAGCGATACGCGCTGGCGCTCCCGATCGAACTTCAAGATCCGCACATCAATCTCTTCACCGACCTTGACCACCTCGGAAGGATGCTTGACGCGCTTCCAGGCCATATCGGTGATGTGCAGCAATCCGTCGATGCCACCCAGATCCACGAAGGCGCCGTAGTCGGTGAGGTTCTTCACCACACCCTTGACCGCCGCACCTTCCTGCAAATTGTCCAGCAGCGCGGAACGCTCGGCGCTGTATTCCTGCTCTACGACCGCGCGGCGCGACACGACGACGTTGTTGCGCTTCTGATCAAGCTTGATGACCTTGAATTCGAGCGGCTTGTTTTCCAGGTACGAAGGATCGCGCACCGGCCGCACATCGACCAGTGAGCCCGGCAAGAATGCCCGCACGTTGTCGATCTCTACCGTGAAACCGCCCTTGACCCGGCCGGTAATGATGCCGATCACCACCTCTTGCTTCTCGAAGGCCGTCTCGAGCCGCGTCCATGTCCTGGCGCGCTTGGCCTTTTCCCGCGAGAGGCGGGTTTCTCCGGAACCGTCCTCGACACTGTCCAGCGCGACCTCAACGGTCTCGCCGACCACGACCTCTATTTCACCTTTTTCGTTCTTGAATTGATCGGCCGGAATCACCGCTTCGGACTTCAGTCCGACGTTGACGATGACGTAGTCCTGGCCGACTTCGACGATCAATCCGTTGAGGATGGTGCCAGGACGAATGCGCTGGCTCGCAATGCTCTGTTCGAACAGTTCCGCAAAACTTTCTGTCATGTTCTCTCTTAAGACTATTCCCTAGCACTTATCCCTTGTGCCCGAGGGGTTACCATAAAATAACGGCCATCAATCCATGAAAGCCGCAACCTATTTCCTAGCCCACCGTACGCGACAAACGCTCGCGGGCCACTTCCAAGACGCGCTCAATCACCGAATCCACGGACATACCCGTAGTGTCCAGCAAGATCGCATCTACGCTTGCGACAAGAGGCGAGGCGGCGCGGGTAGAATCACGCTGATCACGCTCCGCTATCTCCAGCGAAAGGGCGGCAAGGTTAGCAGCAACCCCCTTTTCTTTCAACTGCTTATGGCGTCTTAAGGCCCTCTCTGCCGCGCTCGCGGTGAGAAAAACCTTGACCTCGGCCTCGGGGAATACCACGGTGCCCATGTCGCGGCCATCGGCCACCAAACCCGGGGGTACGGCAAAGCGCCGCTGGCGCTCCAGGAGTGCGGCACGGACGATCGGCAGTGCGGCCACCCTGGAGGCGTCATTTCCCGCCTGCTCGGTCCGAATGCGTCCCGTGACCTCGATCCCGTCCAGCCAGACCGCTTCACCGCCGGCCGAATCGGACCCGAATCTTATATCCAGCCGCTGCGCCAATCGGCCCAAGCTCTGCGCATCTTCCAGGGCGATACCCGCCTTACGGCCCGCCAGGGCGACCAGACGGTACAGCGCACCACTATCGAGCAGGGCCCAGCCGAGGGCGCTTGCCGCAGCGCGGCTGATGGTGCCCTTCCCGGACCCCGACGGACCATCAATGGTCATGACCTGTACCTTTTGCATGTCCTACGCCGCCGACTCGTGGATATCGAGGCCTACCGAGCAGGCCAGCCCGACGAAGCCCGGGAATGAGGTGGCCACGTTCGCCACGTCGCGAATCGAAATGGCTGCGGCGGCACGCAGACTGGCAACGGCAAAGGACATGGCAATGCGGTGGTCTCCGCAACTGTCGATTTCACCGCCGTCGAAAGCAGGTCCCGCAGCGCGGCCTTCGATCCGCATACCGTCCGGCAACACCTGGTGTACTACGCCTAGGGCCACGAACCCCGCGCTCATGGCCGCGATCCGGTCGCTCTCCTTCACGCGCAGTTCCTCCGCACCCGTCACGAGGGTCTCACCTGCCGCACAGGCGGCGGCGATGAACAAGATGGGAAATTCGTCGATGGCGAGCGGCACGAGTTCGACGGGAACGTGTACGCCGCGCAACGCGGATGCGTGAATCAGCAAATCCGCCACCGGCTCCGCGCCGCTCTGGCGCGGATTTTGTATTTCAATATTGCCGCCCATGCTGCGCAAAATATCCAGCAAGCCGCTGCGCGTGGGATTCATTCCCACGTTGCGGATCAGTAATCCCGAGGATGCAGCGCCCAAAAGCCCTGCCACGATGAAAAAAGCCGCGGACGAAAAATCCCCCGGCACGTCGAGCCGCTGGCTCGCCAATTCTCGAGGTGGATGCAGCGTCGTACGCAGACCCTCGGTATCGACGCGCACCCCGCAGCTTTTCAGCATGCGTTCGCTATGGTCGCGATTCACCGCCGGCGCGATGACGGTGGTTGGCCCATCGGCATACAGCGCAGCCAGCAGCACCGCCGACTTCACCTGGGCGCTGGCCACCGGCATTCGGTATTCGATTCCGCGGAGCCGGCGCCCGCCGCCGATATCTACCGGCGGCGTGCCATTACAGGTGCGCACGTCTGCTCCCATTTCACGCAGCGGTTTGGCGACCCGCTCCATGGGACGCTTCATCAGCGATGCGTCCCCGATCAGTTGCGAGTTGAACGTCTGCGCCGACAAGAGGCCGGTAAACAAACGCATGGCGGTGCCGGCGTTGCCCATGTCGAGCGCCCGGCCCGCTTCACGCAAGCCGCGCAGGCCCACGCCGCCAATCACCACCCGCGTGGGATCCGGCTGCTCGATGCCCACCCCCAAGGCACGCATGGCCGCCAAGGTCGCCAGGCAATCCTCACTTGCCAGAAAACCGCTCACCTCGCTGCTGCCTTGCGCAATGCCCGACAGCATCAGCGCGCGGTGCGAAATGGACTTATCACCCGGAACCGTCACCGCTCCCGACACGCTGCGCACCGGTCGCGCCGCAAATTTGACAGTGCGGGGCACCATCCCGATCAGAGCACGGCCTGCGGATACGAGCCCAGCACCTTGAACAAGGAGGCGCGCTCCTCGAGTGCAGCCAGCGCCTTGGCCACCGGCGGGTCGCTCACGTGACCTTCGATATCGATGAAAAATACATAGTCCCACTTACGCTTGTGCGAGGGACGCGATTCGATGCGGGTCATATTGACCCGATGCTGCGCAAGAGGCTCGAGCAGGCGGAACAGCGCGCCGGCATCATCGGTGTCGGCACCGGACACTAGCAGCGTCGTACGATCGGCACCGCTGGCGCTGAATAGTTTTCGGCCCACCACCAAGAAGCGCGTGGTGTTGTCGGAGCGATCCTCTATTTCATTGGCGAGCAGGTTCAGTCCGTAGATTTCGGCGGCAGCACGACTGGCGATGGCCGCGGTGCCGCGCTCGTCACGCGCCCGACGCGCGCCCTCGGCATTGCTCGACACGGCAACGCGTTCCACATCGACAAGTTGGTCATCCAGCCAGCCCCTGCATTGAGCCAGCGCCTGCGGATGCGCACACACGCGCTTCACCGCATCGGCGCCGCTCATCTTCCCCATCAAGCAATGATGGATTCGCAATTCCACCTCGCCGCAAATCTTCAGGGCCGACGTCAAAAACATATCCAGCGTGTGATTGACCGTGCCTTCGCTCGAATTCTCGATCGGCACCACGCCGAAGTCGGCAACGCCGCCCTCGACTTCGTGGAACACCTCGTCGATCGCCGGCAGCGGCAGGGCCCGCACCGAGGAGCCGAAGTGTTTGTGGACGGCAGCTTGGGTGAAGGTGCCCTCCGGACCCAAAAACGCCACTTTGAGCGGCTCCTGCTGCGCCAGGCAGGCCGACATGATTTCGCGAAACAGCCGTGCGATTTCTTCATCGCGCAGCGGACCTTGATTGCGTTTCAGCGCCAGGCGAAGCACTTCTGCTTCACGCTCGGGGCGATAGAAATCCACCGCCTTGCCCGACGCGGACTTCGAGATCCCGACTAGCTGTGCGAAGCGTGCCCGCTCATTGAGGAGGGCATGAATTCGGGCATCCACGGCATCGATGCTGTTGCGAATGTTGCCGAGACCGCCGCCGGCAGGTGTAACGCCGGCGGCCGAATGATCCACGGCCGAACCTTGATCCGGCGGGCGTTTGCGCGGCCGTTTCTTCCCCGGCGGAGTCTTGACCTGCGGTGTCTTACGCTTTGCCATAGCAGCCCCTCATACGTGCCGACGCTCGAACTCGCGCATGAACTCGATCAGCGCCTCGACGCCGGCCAGAGGCATGGCATTGTAGATGCTGGCGCGCATGCCGCCCGAAACGCGATGACCCTTGAGGCCTTGCAGCCCTGCATGGCCCGCCTGCACAAGAAATTCCGCATCCAGCTCCGGCCTGTTCAGGGTGAAAGTCACGTTCATCCAGGAGCGCGAGTCCCGCGCGATTGAGTTCTTATACAGTTGTGACCCGTCGATGGCAGCATACAGCGTCTGCGACTTGATGCGATTGCGCTCCGCCTGCGCAGTCAATCCGCCGGCCCTCTGCAGCCACTTAAATACCAGCCCCGCCATATACCAGGCGAACGTCGGCGGCGTGTTCAGCATGGACTGATTGTCGGCGATCGATTTGTAATCGAATACCAGAGGGGTCTCTGGGCGCGCGCGGCCCACCAGGTCCTCGCGAACGATCACCACCGCAAGACCGGAGGGTGCAATATTCTTCTGCGCTCCCGCGTAGATCAGGCCGAACTGGGCGACATCGATGGGCCGTGACAGGATGCTCGACGACATATCCGCCACCAGCGGTACGCCGTCGGTTTGCGGCACATAGCCGAACTCAACCCCGCTGATCGTTTCATTTGGCGTGTAATGGGCATAGGCGGCGTCCACGCTGAACCTAAGCTCGCTTTGCGGCGGGGCGCGCGTGTAGTTGCCTCCGGCATCGCCGGCAATGTGCACCTTGCAGTAGCGCCGCGCCTCGGCGATCGCCTTGTGCGACCAATGTCCCGTGTTGACATAGTCAACCACGGACTCCGCGACCGAGAGATTCATGGGCACGAAGGAGAATTGCGCAGACGCTCCGCCTTGCAGGAACAGCACCTTGTAGTCGGCAGGTATGGCCATGAGCTCGCGCAAGTCCGCCTCTGCCTCGGCAGCAACTCGCTCGAAGGCCTGGCTGCGGTGGCTGACTTCCATGACCGACATGCCGCTTCGCTGCCAATCGAGTAATTCGCCCTGCGCCTGCTCCAGGACTTCGAGCGGCAGCACCGCAGGTCCCGGAGAGAAATTGAAGACGCGCATCCTAAACGACGGTCAGGTGTCGTTGGCAGGCGGCTTGTCCGGCGTCGCTGCGCCATCGACCGGACCGCCCGCCGCGGGGTCACCGGCCGCGGGTTGGCCGGCCCCCGCATCCGCGTCCTCGTCCGAATCCCCGGCCAGGCCATCGATGCGTTCGAGCCCCGAGAGTTGATCGCCCTCTTCCACTCGGATCAGGCGCACGCCCTGAGTATTGCGACCCACCACGGAAATATCTTTCACGGGGGTGCGCACCAGCACGCCATTCTGGCTCATGAGCATGATTTCATCGTCCATGCTCACCTGCAACGCCCCGACCATCCGGCCGTTGCGGTCGGTGATTTGCAGAGCAATCACGCCTTGGCCGCCGCGGCCATGGGTCGGGAATTCCTCGAGCGGCGTAAGCTTGCCGAAACCGTTCTGCGATGCGGTGAGAATGAAGCCGCGGTCCGCCACGATCAGCGCATTGACGCGTTGCTCGTGGCTCAATTTGACGCCGCGCACGCCCGCCGCCTCGCGGCCCATCGGACGGACTTCATCCTCCACGAAGCGAATCGCCTTGCCGCCGGTGGTGAACAGCAAGATGTCCTTGGTGCCGTCAGTGATTGCGACGCCCACCAGTTTGTCGCCCGGATCAAGCGCAACCGCAATGATGCCGCTGGCACGCGGCCGGGAAAACAAGGCGAGCGAAGTCTTTTTCACCGTGCCGAAAGCGGTCGCCATGAACACGAACTTGCCTTCTTCGAATTCCTTGATCGACAGCATGGCGCTGATGCGCTCGCCCTCCTGCAACGGCAGCAGGTTCACGATGGGCTTGCCGCGCGAGCCGCGGCTGGCCTGCGGCAGCTGGTAGACCTTCAGCCAGTACAGTTTGCCGTGATCGGAAAAACACAACAGCGTGTCATGCGTGTTCGCCACGAACAGCTTATCGACAAAATCCTCGTCCTTGACGCTGGTGGCGGCCTTGCCGCGGCCGCCGCGGCGCTGCGCCTGGTAATCGGACACCGGCTGTGCCTTGGCGTAACCCCCATGCGACAGGGTGACCACCACGTCTTCCGGCGAGATCAAATCCTCGGTGGTGAGGTCTTCGTGATTGACGAGAATTTCCGTGCGCCGCTTGTCGCCAAAGGTATCGCGGA
>JANYIY010000166.1 GCA_025358615.1 Gammaproteobacteria bacterium
GGTCTTCATGCCCTTGGATAGCTCGCGCATGCGGCGCCTGCCCGTTATCTGCGTTTTGGACAGCAGCTCCTGGGCCCGATTGCGGCGAAATTTCGGGTGCACCCCGGCGACGAAGTCGATGGCATTGTCGACGCGCAGCCATGAGGGCAGAACTGCGACGTCGGCGATGAAGCAGGCATCGAACATGAGTTGGGTGCGCTCGCGAAACGGCTCGCGTCCCAATACCGACAACTGCCCTTGGTAGTCGGTCAGACCCAGAATGGCGCGCAGTGCGCTGGTCTTGCCGGCGCCGTTCGGGCCGATGAGCCCGACGATGCGGCCGGCTTGGACGGTAAAATTGGCGCGATCGAGAGCGGTGTGCGCCCCATATTTCTTCGTCAAGTCTCGAGCTTCGATGAGCGGCGGCATGATGGGTCTCATTCTTCTTTGGCGTCGCTGCCGCGGGGCGGCGGCGCCGGGTGGGTAAGCGCCGGTGTTTGCGCAAACAATTCCTGCGCGGAAAATCCCAGCCTGTTGATGACCGCCAGAACTTGCGGCCATTCCTCATGCAGGAAGCGTTCGCGCTCTCCGGCCAGCAAGAGCCGCTGGGCACCTTCGCTCACATACATGCCTCGACCGCGGCGCTTCTCGACCAAGTGCTCGTCGACCAGCTGCTGATAGCCCTTCAGCACCGTCAGAGGATTGAGCCGGTAATCGGCAGCGACCGCCCGCACGGAGGGCAAAGGGTCACCCTCCTTCAGCGCACCCTCGAGAATGAGGGCGACCATTCGATCGCGCAGTTGGCGATAGATCGGCTGGTTGTCGTTCCAATTTGGGTCCATTGAGCTCTCTAGTCTAAGGCAACCTGTAGGTGGACCTTAAGAATCAAACTGCGGCGTGCTGGGCGGTGGCAGTCTGGGCCAACGAGGGGACGCTGGCATGCTGCTGCAATTGACCGTTAAACAGGTAGGCCACTCCGCCGATGATCACGCTGTTCATCATGAGGGCGACGGCAAGGGCGGCGAGTTTTGTTGAGATCTGGGTGTTCATGTGAGTCTCCGTGTTGTCTAGGTAGTCATCGAGGTGTTTCGGTGACTTGGTGATATAGTTACATACAACACTGACACATGCAAGTACCTGTTGAAAATATTTTCGGCGTGCCCGCAGACCCGCCTATTGCGTCGCAGCAAATCGCTGCCCACTCATGTCCGTCGCGTATGCTTGAGGCCATGGAGCCGCTGGATGAAGACGCGGGACTGATGCTGCGCTACCGAGCGGGTGACGCCGACGCTTTCATGGCGCTGTACGCGCGCAACAAGGGCCCCCTATACCGCTATCTGCTGCGCCAAGTGCGCAACGCCGGCGCCGCCGCGGATTTATTCCAAGAGGTGTGGTCGAGATTGATCGCAAATCGCGCGCGCTATGAGGCGCGCGCGAAATTCGCCACGTATCTGTTTCGCATTGCGCACAACTGCAGCATGGATTTTTTTCGGCGCGACCTGCGAGTGCAGCACCGTGCGCGATCTGATGCAGCCGATGCGCAGTCCGCAGAACAAGAAGTGCCCGAGCATCAGCGACCCGACGGTATCGCGCAGTTCGCCGAACAGCAGTCGGCGCTGCTCGCGGCCATAGCAAGTCTGCCGCAGGAACAGCGCGAGGCGTTTCTACTGCGCGAAGAAACGGGATTGACGATCGAGGAAATCGCCCGCGTGACCGACGTCGGGGTGGAGACGGCAAAGAGCCGCTTGCGCTACGCGATTTGCAAACTAAAAAAGGCGCTGGATCCGGCAGAAGAAATGGCGGCGAGCACACGGGCGCCGTTCACGCGGGCGCCGCGCAAGCGGCCGTTGAACGGAGCCGTCAACGGAGACGTACTCAATGCATCCACCTGATGAGCTGGATGACTATCTGCGCGGCGATAGCGCCCTGTCGCGCCAGTACCGAAGTGAGTCGGCGCAAATGCCGCCACCCGCGCTGGAGCGTCGCGTGCTGCAGGCTGCGCGCGGCGGCAAGCTGCCGTATCTCGCGCCAATGGCTTTCGCCGCCAGCGTTCTCTTGTCGGTGGCGCTGGTGCTGGCCAGCATATTCGGCGCGCAACCCGTCAAGCACAGCGATGACGCGCCGCGGCTGGTTCGCGCCGCGGCACATGTCGGTTTGGCGCAGAACGTCCCGCTCAGCCACAGGCTGCAGTTGTACAGCAGCGATCCGCCGCACGCGCGAGCACCTGCGGCGTGGCTTGCCGACATCGGCGCGCTGCGCCGTGCCGGCCGCAATCGCGAGGCCGACGCGGAATTGCGCCGCTTTCGCAGCGCCTATCCCGAGTACGCCGCCGGCGAGTTCAAATCCCTCCCGTAAGGCGCCCCCTCGCCGGGGTGATTTCGGCTAACATTCCTCGTTTTTGCGTCGGGAGTTAGTCATGAAGAAGCCAGTCACTGTCACTATCACGGGCGCGGCCGGAAATATCGGTTATGCGCTTGCATTTCGCGTCGCGTCGGGTCAGATGCTGGGCGCCGACCAACCGATCAACCTGAATCTGCTGGAGATACCTGCCGCCGGCGCGGCGGTACAAGGCGTGCTGATGGAATTGAACGACTGCGCCTTCCCGACCCTCAATAAAGTCACGGCGAGCAGCGAGGCCGCGATTGCCTTCAAGGATTGCAATTTCGCCATGCTGGTCGGCGCGCGGCCGCGCGGCCCCGGCATGGAACGCAAAGACCTGCTGCTGGAGAATGCCAAGATATTCTCGGCGCAGGGCAAGGCCCTGGACGCCACCGCCAGCCGCGACGTACGCGTGCTGGTGGTCGGCAATCCCGCCAACACCAATTCACTGATCGCGCAGCGCAATGCCCCGTCGTTGCCGCCGAATCGATTCACGGCGATGACCCGGTTGGATCACAACCGTGGATTGGCACAGCTCACCGAGAAGAGCGGCGCGCCCCTGGCGGACGTCAAGAAGATCATCATTTGGGGCAACCATTCGGCGACCCAGTATCCCGATCTGCACCATGCCACCGTGGCCGGCAAGCCGGCGCTGTCCGTGGTCGACACGAACTGGTTCATGGACAGCTTCATTCCGACGGTACAACAGCGCGGCGCCGCGGTGATCAAGGCGCGCGGCACCTCGTCTGCGGCCTCGGCGGCGGCGGCGGCACTCGACCACGTGCACGATTGGATGCTGGGCACTGCTGCGGGCGATTGGGTGAGCATGGCCGTTGCCTCCGACGGCAGCTACGGCATTGCGGAAGGAGTGATCTATTCCTATCCAGTCACCTGCAAGAACGGCGAGTACAGCATCGTTCAAGGGTTGAGCGTCAGCGATTTCAGCCGCGAGAAAATGCAAGCCACGCACCGTGAATTGCTGGAAGAGCGGGATGGCGTGAAAGATCTCATCTGAATGCGCACTCCCCATGCATAGCGCCGGCCTAGCCTGGCTGCAGTTTCTGGCCTGGGCCGCGCTATTCCTGGGGGTCGTTCTCGTAGTGGCGTATCGGCGCGCCAGCCCGCTGTTGAGTTCTTGCGTACTCGGCGCGCTGCTGCTCGCTTACTGGGCATTCAGCGACGCAGCGCAGTGGTGGAAGATCGTAGTTTCCATTCCCTATTTTGTGCTGCTGCTGCTGAATATACGGCCCTTGCGCCTGCGCACGGTGACGCGGCCATTCCTGCGCAGTTATCGCAGATTATTGCCGTCGATGTCGGCCACCGAGCGCGAAGCCCTGGACGCCGGAACCGTGTGGTGGGATGGAGAATTGTTCACCGGCGGCCCGAATTGGCCGAAGCTCATGTCGGCAAAAGTGCCGACACTGACGGCAGAGGAGCAGGCCTTCCTCGACGGGCCCTGCGAAGACCTGTGCGCCATGCTCGACGATTGGGACATCACGCATCGGCGGGCCGACTTGCCGCCGGAAGTATGGTCCTTCATCAAATCGAACGGCTTCTTCGCCATGATCATCCCGCGGCGCTACGGCGGCTTGGAATTCTCCGCGTATGCGCACTCCTGCGTGCTGATCAAGCTTGCCTCGCGCTCCGCAGTGGCATCCTCGACCATTGCGGTGCCGAATTCCTTGGGTCCGGCGGAGTTGCTGCTGCACTACGGCACCGAGGAGCAGAAGAATTATTTCCTACCGCGCCTGGCGCGCGGCGAGGAAGTGCCCTGCTTCGCGCTTACCGGCCCGCGTGCGGGTTCCGATGCCGCCTCGATTCCCGACACCGGCGTCATCTGCAGGGGCATGTGGCAGGGTGCGGAAATCACCGGCATTCGTCTGAATTTTTCCAAGCGCTACATCACGCTCGCGCCCGTGGCCACGGTGGTGGGCCTCGCCTTTCGTCTGTTCGATCCTGAACACCTGATGGGCGAGCGCGCCGACCTTGGCATCACCTGCGCCTTGATTCCGCGGGATACGCCGGGCTTGGCGATCGGCCGGCGGCACTTTCCACTGAATGTGCCGTTTCAGAACGGACCGATTCAGGGACACGACGTATTCGTGCCCATCGACGCCCTCATCGGCGGCTTCGCCATGGCCGGCCAAGGGTGGCGCATGCTGGTCGAGCAATTATCGGTGGGGCGGTGCATCTCGCTGCCCTCGAGCGCCACCGGCGCCGCGCAGGCGGCGGTGTATGCATCGGCGGCGTACGCGCGCATACGCCGCCAATTCAACATGCCCATCGGCCGCTTCGAAGGCGTCGAGCAGGTGTTGGCGCGCATGGCGGCGCGCACCTACATTATGGACGCGGCCCGCTCAGTCACCGCCGGTGCGATTGACGGCGGAGAAAAGCCGTCGGTGCCGTCCGCCATGTTGAAATATCACGTGACGGAATTCGGCCGCATGATCGGCAACGATGCCATGGATGTGCACGGCGGCAAGGGCATTTGTCTCGGGCCGAAAAATTACCTGGGCCGCGGTTACCAGATCGTGCCGGTTGCGATCACGGTCGAGGGCGCGAATATTCTGACACGCAGCCTGATTATTTTCGGCCAGGGCGCCGTGCGCTGCCACCCCTTCGTGTTGCGCGAAATGAATGCGGCGCGCAATCCGGATCGCGAGGCCGGGGTCGCGGAATTCGATCGCGCGCTCATGGGACATATCGGCTTCGCGATCTCCAACGCCGCGCGCTCGGTGGTCATGGCCTGCACCTTCGCGCGCTTCACCAAGGTGCCGACGACCGGTCCCACCCGGCGCTACTTTCAGCACGTGAACCGCTACAGCGCCTCTTTCGCGCTCGCGACCGATATCGCCATGCTGGCGCTCGGCGGCTATCTTAAAAAGAAGGAGAGTCTGTCGGCGCGGCTCGGCGACGTGCTCTCAGCGATGTACCTGGCATCGATGGTGCTGAAGCATCACGAGAACCAAGGCAGTCCGACGCAGGACCTGCCGCTGGTCGAATGGGCCTGCCGCAGCCTCTTGTACCAGGCCCAGGAACAGCTGCATCTGTTCCTGCGAAACTTCCCCAACCGACCGCTCGCCGGGTTGCTGCGCCTGCTCATTTTCCCGCGCGGACTGACCTATTTTGCGCCGAGTGATGGCCTGGGGCGCGATATCGCGGATCTCATCATGAATCCGACGGGGTCGCGGGAACGGTTGAGCCGCTACATCTATAAGACTCAGACGTCGAACAATCCACTGGGCCTGCTACAGGAGGCGCTGATTCTGTCGACCATGGCGGAGGGGCTCGAGAAACGCATCCGGGTGGACGGCATCAAGACCGGTCATGTCACTGCGTTGGATCTGCCGGGCCAGATTTCGCAGGCGCAGCAACTCGGAATCTTAAGCGAGGTCGAGGCCGCGATTTTGCGCGATTACGACGCCAAGGTTTCCAATCTCATCAATGTCGATGATTTCGCGCCGCATGAGTTGACGGCCGGTGGTGCGGGTGGCGCAGTCTGACCCGCCGGACATCCCGAGCAGCGTCGTGCGGCGCTGCCTCAACTGCGGCGCCGCGCTGACAGGCCGTTATTGCGCCAATTGCAGCCAGGCCGCCGACGTGCACGTGCCGAGCACCCGCGAGCTCCTGCATGAGGCTGTCGAAGGCATTACGCACTCGGATTCCCGGCTATGGACCACGCTCCGCCTGTTGTGGTTCGTGCCCGGAAGGCTCACCCAGGAGTTCATCGCCGGGCGGCGCGCCGCGTACCTGCCGCCATTTCGCCTGTACCTCGTGCTCAGCATCATTTTCTTCTTGGTCGCTTCGGCCTCGCCGATGCGCGCGCAATTCGTCCGCTTTGACACCCCGAACGCCGCTGTGAGCTCGGCCCCACCGGATTGCGGCAAGCCGCAGCTTACCCTGTACGGGCGTGACTTCGGCCCCCGCTTGCAACATATGTGCGGCGAGATCGCCCGCGATAACGGCGCCAATCTGCTGCATCTCGGCATCGCGACCATGCCCAAGGCCATGTTCATCTTTCTGCCCTTGGTCGCCTTCCTGCACATGCTGCTGTACTGGCGGCCGCGGCATCGCTACGCCGAACACTTGGTGTTTTTTCTGCATGTGCATGCGTTCTTTTTCTCCGTGATGACTGCAGTGGTGCTGGCGACGGACGCCGAGCCCTGGCCCGTCATGGCGAAGCTGGGCAGCCTCGCACCGCTGCTGCTCTGGTCCCTGCCGCTGTATACGGTGCTGGCAATGAAAAGGGTGTTCGGCAGACGCTGGAAGGCCACGGTGGCGAAGGCATTCGCACTTTTTGCGGTGTATATGGTCGTATTGTCCGTCACCATGGCCGGCGTATTCCTGTATGCCGTATGGCAGCTGTAAGATGGGCGCGGAGTCCGCTACTTGGAGGAGACCCGCATGAATCGTCTATTTCTCGCGTTGGGCATGACATTGATCGCCGGGCTCGCGGCTGCGCAGGAGCGAATCCCGCCTGCCGCGAATACGGAGGTGTACTTCATCGCTCCGCGCAACGGCGCGACCGTGCACGGACCGGTCACGGTGAGATTTGGCTTGAAGGGAATGGGCATCGCGCCGGCGGGGGTCAAATTCGACAACACGGGCCATCATCACCTTCTCATCGACACCGACTTCAGCACGCTTAAGCTCGATGAACCGCTGCCCGCCAGCGACAAGATCCTGCACTTCGGCAAGGGTCAAACCGAAACCACGCTGACCTTGAGTTCAGGCAAGCACACGCTTGAAATCGTATTTGCGGATTACCTGCACAAGTCGTTCGACCCGCCGTTGCACTCGAAGAAAATTACCATCACCGTGGAATGACATGCAGCGCAGCGAGGCCCGACGCGGCGAGGTGCGACTTGGCGACGTGCTGCGTAGCGACGCCCGAGCGATATTGCACATCGACATGGACGCCTTTTATGCGTCCGTGGAAGAACGCGACCGCCCGGAACTCAAGGGCAAGCCCTTGATCGTCGGCGGCATGGGCGGCCGCGGCGTAGTCGCGGCGGCGAGTTATGCCGTGCGTCGATTCGGTGTGCGTTCGGCCATGCCCATGCGCGAGGCGTTGCGGCGCTGCCCGGGGGCTATCTGCGTGCAGCCGCGAATGGCGCGCTACAAAGAAGTCTCGGATCAGGTGTTCGCGATTTTTCATGAATTCACGCCGCTGGTCGAAGGCCTTTCCTTGGACGAGGCATTTCTCGATGTCACGTCCAGCAGGCAACTGTTAGGGTCCGCGGAAGCCATCGGCAGCGAGATTCGGCGCCGCATCGCCAGGCAAACCGGCCTCACTGCATCGGTGGGCATCGCACCGAACAAATTGCTGGCAAAAATCGCATCCGACCTTAACAAACCGGACGGCATGTGCCATATCGGCGCGGACAATGTGCGGGACATCCTCGATGCATTGCCCATCGAGAAGCTGTTTGGGGTGGGCCCCAAGACCGCGCCCGCCGTGCACGCCGCGGGGATTTTGAGCTGCGGCGATTTGCGTAGCGCAAGCGACGACGTGTTGCGGCGGCTCTTCGGCAAGCATGCAAAGGCCATGCGCGCCCGTGCATCGGGCATCGATGCAAGGCCGGTCGAGCCGAACCGCGAGGAGAAATCGATCAGTGCGGAGGAAACCTTTGCCACGGATATTCGTGGCGCGGCGCGCCTCACGGTGCAATTACTGCACCTCGCCGATCGAACCGCCTCGCGGCTACGCGCGCAGCATCTCGCCGCCGGCACGGTCAGTGTGAAAATCCGCCGCGGCGATTTCACAACGTTTACCCGGCAGCGCGCCTTAGGGACACCCACCCAGGACACGGCGGTGGTAGCGGCGGCGGCGAGGATATTGCTTGAGGAATGGCTGGCTGCGCATCCCGATGCTGCGGTGCGCCTACTCGGAGTAGGGGTCAGCGAATTGCACACCTTGCAGCAGGCGGATCTGTTTGCCGGCGTTCCCGCGCCGGGAGCGCGATTGGACACGGCCATTGACGGAATCCGCGACCGCTTCGGATCCGCCATGCTGACCCGCGCCAGCCTCCTGCCTCGATCCCCGCAGGGTTGAGGCCGCCATGTATCTGAGCTTCTTCGGTCTCAACGAAAAGCCTTTCGCCATTACGCCTGATCCTCGGTATCTGTACTTGAGCGAGCGTCATGCCGAGGCGCTTGCGCATCTGTTGTACGGCGTCAACGAATCCGGGGGCTTCATTCAGTTGACGGGGGAAGTGGGTACGGGCAAGACCACCGTGGTGCGCACCTTGCTGTCGCGGGTTCCGCACCACGCTGATGTCGCGGTGATATTGAATCCGCGGATGACCCCGGTCGAGTTCCTGCTGACCATCTGTGAGGAGCTCGGCCTCGATATTGCGGACGCCGATCGCGACAGCATCAAGCAAGTGGTCGACGCGCTGAATCGCCGTTTGCTCGCGGCGCACGCGGAAGGCAGGCGCATTATCGTGATCGTGGACGAGGCGCAGAACCTGACCGCCGACGTCTTGGAACAGGTGCGTCTGCTGACCAATCTTGAAACTCCCACTCAGAAGCTGTTGCAAATCATTCTGATCGGACAGCCGGAGCTGCGCGAATTGCTCGACCGTACCGAGTTGCGCCAGCTCGCCCAGCGAATCACCGGCCGCTACCATTTGGAACCGCTGTCGCGGGAGGAAACACAGGGCTACGTGCGTCACCGACTGCGGGTCGCCGGCGCCGCCGAGGAGATCTTCGCGCCGTCGGCACTCGCCGAGGTGCACCGCGTGTCGACGGGAATTCCGCGCGTGATCAATGTCACCTGCGACCGGGCACTGCTCGGTGCTTATACCGAGGAGACTCGCAAGGTGACCGCCGGCCTGGTGCGGCGCGCCGCCGGAGAGGTCTACGGCCGGCGCTATATGCCGGTATGGCTGGGCTGGCTGTGTGGCACCCTGGGCCTGTGGGCCGTGGCCGGCGCCGCCGTCATCGGCTGGCAGCTGTGGCAGGGACAACTCTCTCCCTGGCACGCCCCCAGTAACCGGCCCGCCCGCCACACGCTCCTGCCGACCGTGCCGGTTGACGCAGTCGCCACCGCGCCCGGGACGAACCCACCGTCGGCAATTCCGCTCGTTTCCCGGTCGGCGGCGCCCGCCATCTCCATCAATGCCTTGCTCGCCGTCAACAGCGCCAGTACCAGCGACGCCGCCGCCTTCCGCCGGCTGCTGTCACTGTGGGGAATGGCCATGACGGGTGACGAGGATCCGTGCGGGCAGGCGCTGAAGGCGGGATTGTTTTGTCTCGAGCAGCGCGGCTCCTGGGCACAGGTCCGCGCCCTGAACAGGCCGGCCATCCTGACGCTGACCGACGATCATGGGCAACGGCACCGAGTGGTGCTCGCCGGCCTCGACGACAGGTTTGCCACCTTGAATTTGGGCGAACATAACGAACGGGTGCCGCTGGATGAGATCTCGCGTGACTGGTTCGGGGAATTCACGGTGGTGTGGAAGCCCAAGACGGCGCACACCCGAGTGTTGACGGTCGGGATGCGGGGCGACGAAGTTCGCTGGCTGCGGCGCAGTCTCAATGCGCTGCAAGGCGCGGCCTCAGACCCGGAGCATGGCGATGTCTACGATGAGGAACTGGCGATTGCCGTGCAGAACTTTCAGCGTGAACACCGCCTCAACGTCGACGGCGTTGCCGGACTACAAACCCAAGTCGTGCTCGACACAGCGCTGGCCGAACCCGGCTCACCCCAGCTGCTGCCCAACACGCCGCGCGGCAGCTAGAATCCGACATGTCATTCATTCTCGACGCCCTCAAGAAATCGGAAATCGAACGGCAGCGGCAAAGCGTGCCGGGGTTGATGGACACGCGCTCGAGCCCCCGGCGACGACCGCTGCCTGCCTGGGCCATTGCCCTGGGCTGCGCATTGTTGGCGATCAATCTGCTGGTCTTGACCTATGTACTGACCAGAAAGAGCGCGCCGGCCGCGAATGCATCGCCGACCGCGCAGACGGCCGCTGCGTCGCCGGCACAGACATCCGCCCCGCAGCACTTCAGCCCGCTCGATGCCGCGCCGGTGTATGCGCCGGTGTATGCGCCGGAAATTCCGGTCGCCGCCGCAGAAAACGCCCCGGATTCCTCTGCCGCGTCGGCGCCGTCCCAAACCGCTCCGCTAGCCGGGCTGGGTAAGCCGG
>JANYIY010000199.1 GCA_025358615.1 Gammaproteobacteria bacterium
TGCCGATGACGATCTTGCCGATGGGTTCGACGCCGGTTTCCGCCAAGAGCGGCCGCAGGATCTCCATGCCGCCCTTCATCGAATTGGCGGCGAGCAGCACCTCCGGCACGAACAGAATGCCGTCCCGAAAGTCGATGCCGACGATGCGCATCCCTTCCACCAGGGCGTCGTTCAGAACCCTTTCGGCCGACCAGCCGCGTTTCAAGAAAATCCACGTCGCTTCCTCGACTTCGGATTTAAGGCCGTTGTAGAGATCGTCGTGCACCTGCTCGGCCAGTTCCTCGTCGTTCAGTGACCCTAAGTCGAATTCACCTTCGGTGACCTCTGACATCTCTCTCTCCAAACGTTATTTTCTGAACCGCAACCGGACCTTACGAGGTCCTCATACTATTCCATGTTAAGACGCAACCGATCGCTGGACTTGCAATATCGCGACGGAAGCATACCCAGACGCGACATCTAGGTCACCGGCGGTGCGCCGCCCTCGGCCTTGCGCCGCGCCACATAGCTATCCAACGCCTCGACGATGGCCGGATCACGGGCTGGCGCGACATAACGCTTCAGGTCGCTTTTCCAAATACCGCTGGCCCGTTCGGTCGCGGTTTTCGACCCGTCGTCCGCCCACTGGCCGGCGTTGCGCCAGTCGGAGACCAACGGGGCATAAAAGGCACTGCGATAGCGCTCCATGGTATGCGCACAGCCGAAGAAATGACCCCCGGCGCCGACTTCAGCCACCGCGTCCAAAGCTATATCCGCCGGGGATGCCCCCACAGGCTGAAACACCTCGGCGAACATCTGCAGCATCTCAATATCCAGGATGAATTTCTCGTATGAAGTCGTCAGTCCGCTCTCCAGCCACCCGGCCGCGTGCAAAATGAAATTGCAGCCGCCGAACAACGCTCCCCACAGGCTCATCTGTGACTCGTACGCCGACTGTGCATCTGGGATATTCGATGCCGTCGCATTCGAGGAGCGCCACGGCAGCCCCAGAAAGCGCGCCAACTGACCCGCGCCGAAGGCTGCTTTGACATACTCGGGCGTGCCGAAGGCAGGCGATCCGGATTTCATATCCACATTGGAGGTAAAGCTGCCGTACACAATGGGTGCGCCGGGCTTTACGATCTGCGCGAGAGTCAGTCCCGCCAGAAACTCCGCGTGCGCCAGGGTCAACGCACCGGCGATGGTCACCGGCGCCATCGCCCCGGCCAGAGTGAACGGCGTGATGATGAGCACCTGGCCGGCGAGTGCGAAATCGATGATGCCGTCGGCCATCGGGATGTCGAGCTGCAGCGGCGAATTGGTGTTGATGATGGTGTAGGTATACGGACGCGCGCGAAACTCTTCGACAGAGATGCCGTGCGCGAGCCGGATGAGTTCGAAATTGTCGGCCACTTGCGCATGGCCGCGCGAGAAGATGAACGGCACCTTATCGGTCAACATCAACTGAGCGCGGGTCACTTCCAAATGTCTGACGGCCACGGGAATGTCCTGCGGCTCGGTGGCGCCGCCGAGTACGTGGATCACCTCGTAGCTCTGGCACAACTTCATCAGGTTACAAAAGTCCTCGAACGTCCCGGAGCGACGGCCGTGTTCCGTGTCCATGATATTCGGCGGTCCTGAGGTCACGGCAAACGCGACGTTGGGGCTCGCCAGTGGCACATGGCGCTCCGGGTCCACCGCGTGCAGGGTAATGTCGTGCGGCGCGGTAGCGAGCGCAGCGGCCACGAGCGCCCGATCGATGCGCACCATGAGCGTCGTCTCATCGACCATCGCGCCGGCGTCGCGGTACCGCGTGCGCGCATCGGGAGACAGGACTTTCATGCCCTGCGTCTCGAGCATCACCAGCGCGGCATCATGCAAAGCGGCCACTTGATCATCCGAGAACACGCGCGCCGGCGCGAACGGATTTCGCAAATGCCGGTAGGGCCGCGTGCGGTCGAACACGGCGTGACTGACGTCGGCGCCTGAAGGCCGGCGTCGGCTGCGTCTGCCAACCGTCTCTGTGGGTTCTGTCATGCGTACTGTTCTCGGATTGAGGCGCGGGACTTGATTATAGAGAAAACGCGGTGGCACCGTACCGGCGCGTAGAGGCATGCCTTTATGCGATATGCACCGAGCACTACATGCTTTTATCCGATGCGCGCGGCGCTCAACTATGCGGCGCGGCCCGATGCCTGCGGACGTCCCGTCGCCGTTGACCGCGCCACGGCCTCCGCCAGGTAGTCGCCTCCCACCGTGGCTGACTGTGCAAGTTTCTCAGTGACACTGGTCTCCACATGCGGCTCAGCAGCGCCCGCTCGCAAAGCCGCCGCCAGCGCGAGTTCGCGTGAGACGCGTTCGGCGTGCGCCAGCGCCGACACCGCGTCCTCGTAATCCTTGCTGCCGGCCGGGTCGTGTACCCGGAAGACGTTGAAGGTCGGTTGATTGACGAGAATCTCCACCGTTTGGGAGACGATCCCGGCGACCGCGCCCACCGCATTGCAGACCGCCGCGTGCGTAGGGATGTTGAGCTCACAGCCGAGACGGCGTGCCACTTCCGGATAGTACGCGCCGACCGGAGCCCCGATGGCGATCAACGGCTGCGACAGGCCTAGCGTCGCTTTTACTAGCTGGGAGAAGCGCCGGCCCGCGACCGTGTCTTCGATGAGTCTCGTCCCGAGTTCGCCCCAGCCGCGAGCCTGCGATTGGACTCCGGGATCATTCGCCAATGCCGCCGCCAGCAGCACGCGCCCGGTCTCGCAAACCACGTGCTCGTAAGTGCGCTCGCAAATCGCTCGCGGCGACACCGCCACGCGTGCAGCGCGCCCATTGCGCTCTTCGATGGCGAGAATGCGAGCACCACACTCCGCAGCTTCCACGCACCATCCCGCTTGTCGGTCGAGCACGTGCATGGCATCACTCGGCGTAAACGCCGCCAGAGTCGCAAGCCCGGCATCGGCGAGTCGGCGCAGCGCATCGAGCGCCGAACCGCTGTGGGCCACCTCAGACACCGCCTGGGGCTCCAGATCCAGCTTCTCCCACACTCGCCTTTCGATGGACGATAGATTTTCAGGCGCGGCGCGGCCCGGATTGCGCTGTGCAAATTGCGTCGCATGATCGGGCAGTCGCTCGAGTTCCGCCATGTACCGTAATTGCACGAGCGCGGAGGGAAAGCGATGCGCCAGCAGACTGAGCGGCATGGCCTTGCGTGGGCCCACGGTGAGCCGTTGCTGGCGGTCGAAGTACACTTCGCTGTCCCCGCCTAGCCCACTGGTGCGCACGTCGATGGCTTCCACCATGGTGCGCCAGCTGCCCACCAGTGCGCCCTCGCCGCTGATCACCGGCCGCCCGCCCGCGACCACCGCGATGTCCGTGGTCGTGCCTCCCATATCCGAGACGACGAAATCCTTCAGCCCGGTGAGAAAGCCT
>JANYIY010000216.1 GCA_025358615.1 Gammaproteobacteria bacterium
GACTCCAAGAGCGCCAATGACGGCAGCTACAGCCTGACGGTATCCTTCGATGTCGGCACGGCGCAGGACATTGCGGCGGTCGATGTACAAAACCAGGTGGCCATCGCACAGCGCCAGCTGCCGGCGCAGGTGCTGCAGCAGGGCATCACCGTGGCCAAGAGGCAACCGCAAATCCTGCTCACCGTGGCCATCGGTTCCGACAATCCGCGCTACGACTATTTGTTTCTGTCGAATTACGCCACGCTGCATGTGTACGACGCGCTGGCTCGGGTGCGCGGCGTCGGCCAGGTGACGGTATTCGGCGCACGCGACTATGGCATGCGCATCTGGTTGGACCCGGCGAAGATGGCGCGCCTGGGCGTGACCACCGAGGATGTGTCGAGCATCATCAACGAGCAGAACGTGGTCGCGCCCGCCGGCACCATCGGCGCCGAGCCGGCGCCGCCCGGACAGCAAATGCAGTACGTCGCGTCGGTCAAAGGCCGGCTCTCGACGCCCGAAGAATACGCAGCCATCGTCGTGCGCACCGGACCTGACGGCGCCATCGTGCATTTGAAGGACATTGCGCGGATCGAACTGGCCGCCACGGATTATTCTCGTTCCACCAAGGTCAACGGCTTGCCCGCCGCGGTTATCGGCATCTATCAATTACCCGATGCCAATGCCTTGGATGTGGCACGCGGCGTGCGCCAGGCCATGGACGCACTGGCGCCGACCTTTCCGCAGGGGATTCACTACGCCATTCCCTTCGACACCACTCTGTTCGTGTCCGAGTCCGTGCACGAAGTCGTGGTCACTCTGGTGGGAGCGGGCCTGCTGGTGTTGCTGGTGGTGTTCATCTTCCTGGAAAGCTGGCGCGCGACACTGATACCCATGATCGCGGTGCCCGTGTCATTGATCGGCGCCTTCAGCGCTTTTGTTGCGCTCGGCTTCTCGCTCAACACCTTGACCCTGTTTGCCTTGGTGCTCGCCATCGGTCTGGTGGTGGATGACGCCATCGTGGTCGTCGAGGCCGTCACCGAAATCATGGACAGCCGCAAGTTGGCGGCCCGCGAGGCGACCAAAGCGGCCATGAAAGAAGTGGCCGGCCCTGTGACGGCGATCGCGTTGGTGCTGGTGTCGGTATTCGTGCCGGTGTCGTTTCTGGGCGGCCTCACCGGCCAGTTCTATCGGCAGTTTGCGTTGACGTTGGCGGTGTCGGTGACCATCTCGCTAATCGTCGCGCTGACCCTGACGCCGGCGCTCTGCGCCCTGCTGCTCAAGCCCACCGATCAATCGCATTTCGGCGGCCCGTTGGGCCGCGCCTTCGGCGTGTTCAACCGACTCTTCCAGCGATTCACCGCGCGCTACACCGAGTCGGTGCGTAACCGCATCCGCCGCAGCGTGCAATCAATGGTGGTGTTCGTGATCTTGACCGCGGCCGCCTGTTGGCTGGTGTATGACCGGCCGAACGGCTTCATGCCGGAGGAGGATCAGGGCTATCTGATGGGCCTGGTGACTCTCCCGCTCGGCGCGTCGATGCAGCGCACACAGGCCGTGGCCGATGCCTTTATCAAAAAGGTGCGTGCCCAGTCCGAAGTTCAGGACACCTTTGCCATCACCGGATTGAACATACTGACCGGCACCAACTCGCCCTACGCCGCCAGCATCTTCGCGGAATTGAAGCCCTGGGGAGATCGCAAGAAATCCGGGCACGGCGCCACCGCTCTGGCGGCACGCCTCAACAAAATGGGGGCCGGCATCAAGGAGGCGAATGTCTTTTTCTTCAATCCGCCGCCTATTCCCGGCATCGGTAACGCGGGCGGCTTCGAATTCATTCTCGAAGATCGCGGCGGCGGCGACATTCAAAAATTTGCCGGCGTGCTGGATGATTTTCTCGCCGCCGCCAACAAGCGGCCGGAACTCTCACGCGTATTCACTCAGTTCAATACCCGCACCCCGCAAATAGAGTTCGTGCTGGATCGCGAGCGCGCCAAGACGCTCCAAGTTTCACTCTCCAGCATCTTCACCACCCTGCAAACCTTCCTCGGCGGCAACTACATCAACGATTTCAACCTGTTCGGCCGGACCTACAAGGTGACCGCGCAGGCCGAGGCCGGCGCACGCGCCATACCGGACTCGGTCAACGGGCTATACGTGCGCACCGCTCAGGGCGACATGGTGCCGCTCTCGACCCTGGTCGCAATCCGGCCGAAACTGGGCGCGGAATATATTGAGCGCTTCAATGTATTCCGCGGGGCAACCATCAACGGCTCTCCCGCACCCGGCTACAGTTCCGGTCAGGCGACCCAGGCCATGGAGGAATTGGCGCGCGACCTGCCGGCGGGCTATGGCTACGACTGGACCGGTAGCACCTATCAGGAAAAAATATCCAGCGGCCAGAGCGGCCCAATCTTCGGCATGGCCATCGTCTTCGTGTTCCTGGTGCTGGCTGCTCTGTACGAGAGCTGGGCTGTGCCCTTCGCCGTGCTGCTGTGTATTCCCTTTGCCGTGCTCGGTGCCTACGGCGGCCTCGCCTTGCGCGGCATGCAGAATGACATCTACGCCCAGATCGGACTCGTCATGCTCATTGGACTTGCGGCCAAGAACGCCATCCTCATCGTCGTATTCGCCAAGCTCGAATACGAGCGCGGCAAGCCCCTGGTGGAGGCCGCGATTGCCGGTGCGCGCTTGAGGTTGCGGCCGATTCTGATGACTTCGTTCGCCTTCATCTTCGGTTCCCTGCCGCTGGCCGTCGCCACCGGCGCAGGCGCCTCGGCGCGCCGCGTCTTGGGGACCGCCGTGGTCTTTGGCATGAGCGCCGCCACGCTGGTCGGGATCTTTCTGATACCCGTGTTCTACGTGCTGATGCAGAGCCTGGCCGAACGCCTGGGCCGCCGCAGCAAACCCGCGCCGGCAGCGCAGCCATGAGGCGCAAGATCCCCACGGCCTTGCGGCACGCCGCGAGATCGCCGATATGGATCGCGGGCTGCGCCTGCGTCGCGGCCTGTGCTTGTATTGCCGCCTGCGCACTGGGACCCGACTACCGGCGGCCCGACACTAAGACTCCGGCGGCCTATCGCTTCGAGCAAAATACATCTGCCGATTCCGTTGCGGATGCCGGTTGGTGGCTGGTGTACCGTGACCCGGCGCTACAGGCGCTGATCCGCGAAAGTCTCGCGAACAATCTCGATGTGCGCATCGCCGCCGCACGCATCGATCAGGCGCATGCAGTACTGGGCTCGGCGCGCTTACAGCGGCTGCCGCAAATCGGCGTCGCTGTCGATGCGACGCGGCAGCGCACCTCCGCATACGAACTTGCGGCGGGAAGAGCACCGGTCGGCAATGTGTTTGCGGTGCAAAGCACACTGTCGTACGAGATCGATTTCTGGGGCAAGTACCGCCGCGCCACCGAGGCGGCGCGCGCCCAACTGCTGCAATCGGACTACGCCAAACAGGATGTCATGGCAGGCCTGGTCGCTGGTGTAGCCACGGCCTACTTCACTTTACAGACGCTCGATGAGCAGCTGGCGATCACCCGCCGCACGGTCGGCACGCGGCAGAAATTCGTCGACCTGACCCAGGCACAGCACGATCGCGGCACGGTATCGCAACTGGACGTCGCCACCGCACAGGCCCAGTTGGCCGTCGCCAAGGCCAACCTGCCGGATCTTCTGCGCCAGATCGGACAAACCGAGAATCAGTTAAGCGTGCTGCTCGGCCACAATCCGGATCGGATAGTGCGCGGCGACGAACGCGCAGCGGCAGCCAACAGCAGTCAGCCGCCGCCGCCGGTCCCGGCCGCAGGCTTGCCCTCGAGCCTGCTCGAGCGTCGCCCCGACCTGCGCGAAGCCGAACAGAATCTGGTCGCGGCGAATGCCGAGGTGGGCGTGGCCAAGGCAAATCTTTTTCCCAGCATCACTCTCACCGCCGCCGGCGGCGGTGTCAGCACTGCACTATCGTCGCTGTTCAGCGGTCCGGCAGGTACCTGGTCGGTGGGCGGCGAGCTGCTGCAGCCGCTGCTCAATTCGCAGCGCAACCTCTACCAGCTAGAGCTCGCCGACGCGCAAAAGCGCCAGGCATTGCTGCAATATCAAAAGAGCGTACAGACCGCCTTTCAAGAAGTGTCGGATGCACTGATCGCGCGCCAGCAAGATGCCGATGTGCTGACAGCCCAAGAAGCCCAGGTCGACGCGCAGCGCCGCGCGAATACCATTGCGCTGGCGCGTTACCGGGTTGGTTACGCCTCGTATTTCAATGTCATCGATGCCGACCGCGAGTTGTTTACCGCCGAGCTGTCGCTGTCCGCGGCGCGTCTCAATACACAGCTCTCGGTGGTACAGCTGTACCGCGCATTGGGCGGCGGTTGGCAGGTCGAAACCGCGCAATGATGAGTCGACTTTACGGTCTTACCGCATTTGATAAGGGTGAAAGACGTAATCCTTTGCCTTAACTGCTAGATGGCACACGTCCCCGCAAGTTGGGGTACCGGCCTTATCGGCTGTGAACGTAGCCGACGCTGCGTCATAGTCGAACTGGGCATAGCCCCATCCGCCGCTCGTCGCAAATCTCTTGGTACCTTTCTGCATGAAAACAGGTCCGCCAAAGTGTCCGGCACGTCCACCGGAAACGTAGCTTCGGCACTCTTCTTCGGCTTCCACTGGAGCTTCGCGATCTTGGAACCGTTGGGGAGCGGCTTGCCGTTAGCCGGGATTCCGGATTTGAAAGCCGCAATTATCGTGGGATTGCCCAGGATGACTTTCATCCTGTCGTCGGTCTTCGAAGTGGAAATAAGCTGCCAGTCCTCGTAGCCCTTGAAGTCGGAGAAAGCGACTCCATCGGTAATTTCAATGTGTACTTATCCTGTGCGGAGATGGCCACCCCGCTCACAACCGCGAGCACGAGCATCGTCGCGGCAACGATCAATATGACTTTCCCGTTC
Source organism: Gammaproteobacteria bacterium (assembly GCA_025358615.1). Lineage (GTDB taxonomy): Bacteria > Pseudomonadota > Gammaproteobacteria > Steroidobacterales > Steroidobacteraceae > Bog-1198. The sequence continues at coordinate 4,922 of JANYIY010000216.1, forward strand.
ATCGTCAGACCTCCCTCTGTTTGTTTCTAGTTTACTGTCCCTTGTACGTCGGCCCACATCGACGCCCAGGACAATCGTTAGTATTCAGCCCGTGGCAATCGACTAATGCTATTGGAGCAAGGTATCGAACGCAACCGATGCCTTAGATGTCGCAGAGCGCATTGCAAATAAAAAAAGCGCACATGTGCGGAGGTGCTTGTCGACAGCTCGGTGCTACGCACACCGCCTGAGATTCCCATTGCAGTCGATGAAATTTACCGCCATTGGCGCTCTGTCCGGGCGAAGATCACCGCTGTTGCGGCAGCAGCTCGGCCAGCGCATAGAGAGTTTTCTGCGGGAACCGGTCAAGGGGGTAGTACTGGGAGATGAGCGAGATGGCCTGGTCATAGGTCCGGACGTCTAGATGGCGCAGCAGGTACCGGATGTCGTCTTCGTCGTGAAACTCAGCCCCGATCCTCAACGCGAGGCACTTCATTGCTAGTAGATAAGCCGGCTGTGCGACCATTACTCGTAAGTAGTCCATTTCCAGGAAGGGGGCAAAGTCTTGCTGCGTGCTCATAAAACCTTTCACGCCAGCATTGAGCCAATCGGCATCCATGCCTGCTCGAGCAGCGACGCGCGACGCCGCCTGGCGCACTTCAATACTTGGCCGGAACAAGGCACCCACGTCCTCAGTGGAGCTGCGAGCGCCGTGGGCGAGACACATGACGGCGCCGCCCACGAGAAACAGTTCCGCGCGGGTCGTTGACTTGGCGAGTTCTTCATTCAAGAGCTCAAATAGGCGACGAATGTCCGACTGGGTGAGCGCTGGTAAGATCAGAGCCTCGCACCGAGAGTCGAATCAATGAAGATGTTGCGACGCCTGAACGGCGCGGGCGAGTGTATGAGGAGGTGAAGCCTCAAGCTTTGCAACGAGGTTGCGAATATGGGACTCGCCAGAGGCTCGATCGAACGTGTCCAGGTGGGAGGGGCCATCGCACGGCGGCCGCATGCATACTCGACCATCGCGGCCACATAGTTGGCAATATAAGGTGTGAGCTTGATCGATGGCCATATCGTCACCGCATCGCGCAATTCGCCGCTAGTTAGCTTTGATAACAATGAATTGAGTTCCGCCAAGGCAAAGGATGGTTCTCGCGCGGCGGCGGACTTGATGAGTTCCTGAAAGCGAGCCGCCGGCGTCGACAGCACTCGACTCAAGACATAGGTCGACATGTCTAATCCTGCGCGCTTAGCGGCAGCTTGAATCGCGGATTTCTCGCGTTTGGAGATGCGGATTTGTAGTTGGGTCGTTTTGGCATCGTTGACCATCCCTCAATATAAGTCCCTGGCGACTTTTACGTCAATACATATGTATTGACACTCTCGCCAATTCGAATATTTTGGGGAGTGGGCCTGGGCCCGCCGCGTCTTTTAGCTGGTTTAGGGCGCCGCCGCCGACCAGGTCCACGCGGAGTGCACAGCAGTCGGTGTAGGCACCCAGCACTGCACCAGCCCAGGAGTCGTACCCTCAGCGACCGGCGATGGCGCAAGACGCAACTAGCGCGCGGCACCGTTAACCGGGGAAATCACCCTGCCTAAATCGGAGGCGCTGCTGAGGCGGGCGAATAGATCGTAGGCTGAACGAGAAATTCGCGTGATTGTCTCCTCGCCGGCACGCTCACTTGCAAGCTATGTGGTCATGACACAAATCTGTTCCAGCAAGGTCATCATCTCGCGTGGCGTGGAGATATTCTCCCTACCCTGAGCCGCCGCCTGAAGGTCCATCATCTTGCGGCGCAGTTTCGTGTGCGAAAGACCCAGTGAGTCCGTCAAGCGCACCACGTTATCCATGCCGACGCGATCGATCAAAACGTTCGTGGCGGAGTTATCGCTGACGGCCACCATGATCGTCGCGAGATCACGGTTGGTGAGAGACGAAACTCCCGCTGTTAAGCCACCGAGGATGGCGCTATCGGGGACAATATCTGCAGCGCGTAGCACATAGCGGTCCTTCAATGTCGCCTTGCCGCTCGCACCGTGCGCCGCCTGTTGCGCCTGATGATAAAGCTCCGCGAGCACAGCGATCTTGATCGAACTAGCCTGCGGAAATACCTCATCGGGACGGACGAACAGCGTTTGCCCAGAATTCAGATCCAAGACAGCAACGCCAAGTACACCGTCGAGTTGTTTCTCCTCGGCAACGGCCAGCCGGAGGTGATCCCACAACGCTTGTTGTTTGAGGTTGAGCGGCGCATCTGCCGCGTGCGCTATCGCCGTCCACAGTAGAAAAACCAAGAAAGCCAGCCGCATGAGCACCCCAAGCATCTGCCCGGATATTAGGAATCGATCTTACTCCGACGTTACGCACCCGTTGGCAATGCCATCAACTCACCTAGATCCTCCAATGAACCGCCGATCTCGACAAGAAACGCCTGCCGCCCAGCGCACAGGATGGGAATTCACGTACCGTCCGTTCGCATTCTATTGTGGATTCGGCTTAGACAATCGGGCGCTTGAAGCCTATAGTGACGATACTCTATATAGCAAAGTACTTTGTATAAATGAATCCCAATAAGTATCTGCGCCGGCTCAAGCAATTAGGTCGGGCAGCCGCTGCATTGCGGAGGACACTTGGAACGTAACACGCGGTCCGATGCTGATTGCGTAGTGGTTGGCGCGAGCTTCGCGGGCCTCGCAAGCGCGCTCGCACTTGCGCGCGCCGGGCTTCGCGTAACGGTGCTGGAGAAGAAGTCCGATTCCGGCACAAAGCTCCACACCACCGGAATCATCGTGAAGGATGCGGTTGACCAGATCGCACTGCTCGATACGCTACCGACGATGCGCGTGCGTCGCATTCCGGGCGTGCGGCTTTATGCTCCGAACCTACGCCACGTCGATCTCGAGGCACCGGGCTGTTACTTTCTCGCGACAGACACGCCGGGTGTGATGCGCTGGATCGCGAGCGAGGTCGAGCGAGCCGGTGCTGCGATCGCGTACAACACGGCGTTTAGCGGTGCACGGCGGTTGCAGAGCGGCTTTGAAGTGGCTGGGTTCGGGCCCGACGCGATTCCTGATCGGCGCCGATGGCGCGCGCGCGCGTGTCGCGAGTGCGCTCGGCCTCGGCGCTAGCTCACGCTTTCTAGCGGGCGTCGAATACGAGTACGCGGGTGCGACGCTCGCGGAATCCGATAAGCTTCATTGTTTCATCGACCGCCGTCTCGCGCGCGGCTACATCGGCTGGGTCCTCGCGTCGGTAAACGGTCTGCAGGTCGGACTCGCGCGGCGGCTCGAGGGACGCGGTGCGCTGAAGCCGAATGAGGCGATGGATGCATTTCTTTCGAAGATCGCGCCGGTGATCGACTTACGCGGGCTTGCACCAACCGGCGTACGCGCAGGCATCATTCCGTGCGGTGGCGTGGTGCAGCCGGTCGCCGCACCGCGCGCGCTGCTCGTCGGTGACGCAGCCGGCATGGTGTCGCCTGTCACCGCAGGCGGCATTCACACCGCGCTCAAGCACGGGCTCGCGGCAGGTAATGCTGTCGCAGATTTTCTATACCGGCGGGCTGAGGACCCGAGCGGCTGGTTCGTCCAGTCTTATCCAAAGTTCCGCGTGAAACGCCTGTTGCGGTTATTGTTCGACCATTTCCAGAGTGATCTCGCGTTCAATTGGTTGCTGTCAACGCGGCCAATGCGCTCGGCCGCAAGTATCGTCTACTTTCACCACAAGGGCGTGTTCGACCCGGTCCAGAGCAACGCGCGTGCGCTCGCGTTGCCACCGCGGCAGGATTCGCCGTCTTAGGGCGTAGTTCAATCGACCTTTCGTGAGAGCGGACATTCGCGCGCTATACTCTCGACAATGCACGCACGGTTGCTGCACGGAATTCCAGCCTGCACCCGTAGGCCGATGTTGCGCTGGCTTGGGCTCCTCGTGGTACGACTCAAAGCGATCATCAATGGTGGCAATCGCCGGCATTGTGGCAGGCGATTGGCCTTCTTCTGGGACCCCGAATTAATGGAAAAGAACAATGCCGAAAGCTATCCGCGTCTTGTCAACCCACTTGGACGCCATTGACCCGCTGAATGGTATCCGAGCCGATGCGCTCAAAGCACGTGCTGGCACCCGCGGTGAGCTTATCCAGATCAAAGGCGCTAAGCCATTTAGGCGAGCCAGCAAAGGGACGGGCCGCTTTGTAGCTCGTAGCGTTCGCATAGTTCCAGACCTGGTTCACTTCGATCGCCGCGGCATTGAGCCACCCGTAGCTCTCTGCCTTCACCTTCAGGCGCAGCGTCCGTATGTGCTGAATCTTGCTTGCCATGATTCAACCACCGAAATTACTCTCTCACATACAATCCGAGCAAGCGGCATTTCTGGGCAAAACAACAATAAATGCGGGAACGAAGCGGCGTGAGCCAGTATCATTTGCCACTGGCGGCTCTGCTTACGCGACCCGCCGCCGCTGGGTCGCGTCGTCCATGACGCTTCGTAGTACAAGTCATTGAGATTCTGCACGAAGCCACCCTTGAGCGTTCTGTAAATAGGACTGTGAGGATAAACCACGGCGGCTAGTGGATGGCGCACTCAAGGGACTATCTTGCAACAATTCGGGCGGTCCCTTCGACCGCAGACTTATGGAGACTCTTATGAAAAAGATACTCGGCGTCTACTCTGCACCCCGCCAGCACTGGGTCGGCGACGGATTTCCGGTCCGATCGATGTTTACCTACGACACGCTGGGCAAGCACATCAGCCCCTTCCTGTTGCTGGACTACGCGGCTCCGATGAAATTCGAACCCGCCCAGAAACCACGCGGCGTGGGCGAACATCCGCATCGCGGTTTCGAGACCGTCACCATCGTCTACGAGGGCGAAGTCGAGCATCGCGACTCCACCGGTGCCGGTGGCAAGATCGGTGCCGGCGATGTGCAGTGGATGACGGCGGCGTCCGGCATCCTGCACGAGGAGTTCCACTCGCACGAGTTCACCCACAAGGGCGGCACGCTGGAGATGGTGCAGTTATGGGTCAACCTGCCGGCGAAGGACAAGATGGCCACTCCCGGCTACCAGACGCTCCTCGATGCCGACATTCCCGTGGTCACCCTGCCCGACAATGCCGGCAAGGTGCGCGTCATCGCCGGCGAATATGCGGGTCATCGCGGGCCGGCGCATACCTTCACGCCCATCGATGCGTGGGATGTGCGCTTGAACCAAAGTCACAACACCGAGTTCGTGGTGCCGCAAGGCCGCACGCTGGCGTTGATCGTGCTGCGCGGCACCGTGCAGGTTAACGGCGCCCAGGTGGCCCGCGAAGCGCAAATGGTGTTGTTCGATCGCGCCGGCGATGCCATCGCCATCAAAGCGAACAGTGATGCCGTTTTGTTGTTGCTGAGCGGCGAGCCCATCGATGAGCCGATTGAAGGCTACGGGCCGTTCGTGATGAACAGCAAGGAGGAAATCCAACAGGCGATCACCGACTTCAACAGCGGGCGCTTTGGCCGCGTGTCGGCGGCCTGACGTTGAGATGACGCGGTGCTGCGCTTCAGCACTTCCGATTTGTTTTAGGAGAAACCCATGTCCAGTGAGCCGATTCGCGATCCGCTCAAGGATGATTTGCTTACGCTGCAGACTATAGTCCACATACGATACGTCTATACCGGTACGGGTGCTAGATCGCCTCTTCAAATTCGCGCAATGCATCATTAAACGTCACATAACGCGAAATAAATGTCCCTATTTGGATCCGAGGTACGCTTACCGCTCAACCGCCCCGGTTTCCTGCGTCGGCGCGCCGCCCGATCTTCGCCACCGGCACTCGCACTTCGGCCGCCGCCGAATTCTCCGCACCCGCCTGCGGCGCAGGTGTTTGCTCAGAACCGCAATTGTCGCAGCCGCCGCACGCGCCCTGCGCCTTGCTCGCCGCCGCGGCATCGAGCCGCTCAGAAATTCGCCGCAGACTCAAGAAAGTCGGCGCCTGGGCAAACAATCTGCTCAATCCCTTGAGCACACTCTGCCGTAGGCTGCGCGGACCGAGCTTCGTCGCGGCGTACCAGGCGCTCGCCAGCAACGCGAATCCCACCAAAGAATTATCGAGAACGCTGTTCATGGGGATTCGTTCTCCATCAGCCGCTCAGCGCCGTTGCGATCCGAAAAGTGATCCACGAGCCGACATAGGCCATCGCAAACAAATACCCCGCCATGATAATCGGGTAGCGCCAGGAATTGGTCTCGCGTTTGACGGTGGCGAGGGTCGACAAGCACTGCGGCGCGAACACGTACCACGCCAGCAGCGAGAGCGCCGTGGGCAAACTCCATGACTGGGCGATCAACGGCGTCAAGGCGCCGCTCACGTCGCTGCCCGTCGCAGACAGCGCGTACACAGTCCCGAGTGCGCCGACTGCGACCTCGCGAGCCGCCAATCCCGGCACCAGGGCGATCGATATCTGCCAATTGAAACCGATGGGTGCAAACACCACGGCAAGCCAAGCGCCCAAGTGTCCGGCAATGCTGTATTGAATCGGCGGTCCGGTGGCCCCGGGCGGCGGCGTGGGGAATGAACTCAACGCCCACAGAATCACCATCAGCGCGAGAATGATGGTGCCGACGCGGCTCATGAATATCTCGACGCGCTGCCACAATCCCAAGATCAAGTTGCGCAAGTTCGGCCAGTGGTATGCCGGCAGTTCCAGCATCAATGCCTGGAAGCCGCCACCGGGACCGCTGCGCTTGAGCACGAAGGCCACCGCCATGGCGCTGACCACACCGATGATGTAAAGCACGAACAGCACCACACCCTGCAACTCCAAGCCACCCCACAGCGTGCGGCGCGGGATGAATGCGCCGATGATCAGCGCGTACACCGGCAGCCGCGCCGAGCAGGTCATGAGCGGCGCAATCATGATGGTCGCCAGCCGATCGCGCGGATTTTGTATGGTGCGCGTCGCCATGATTCCAGGAATGGCGCAGGCGAAACTCGACAGCAAGGGAATGAATGCCCGGCCCGACAGCCCGACGCTGCCCATCACCCGGTCGAGCAGAAAGGCGGCACGCGGCAGATAGCCCGACTCTTCCAGCACCAAGATAAAGAAGTACAGAATGATGATCTGCGGCAGGAACACCAATACGCTGCCGACGCCGGCGAGTACCCCGTTCACCAGCAGGTCGCGCAGCAGGCTCGCGGGCATCGCCGCGCCCAGCCAATTGCCGAACGCAGTGACCCCCAATTTGATCGCGTCCATGGGCACCTGCGCCCAGGCGAATACCGCTTGAAATACCAGAAACAGGATGACGGCGAGGATCACGGGCCCCAGCACCGGATGCAGCACGATGGCATCGACGCGGTCGCTCAAGGTCTCGCCCTCGAGCCGGTCGCCTCCCACCCGCCCTAAGATCCTGCGCACTTCGGCTTGATCGTGCTCCATCTCCGCTGCGCTCGGGGTCCGCCACACGGGCGCGCTGCCGCCCACGGCCTGGAGCGCACGCTGCGGAATGACGGATGCATCGAGCACCTTGATCAGTTCGCGAACGCCGCTCGCCTTCACACCGATGGTTTCGACCACAGGCACGCCCAATTCGCGGGCCAGTTTTTCGGCATCGATTACGATGCCCTTGCGACGCGCGATATCGGTCATGTTGAGCGCGACCACCATGGGCAGGCCCAGCCGTTTCAAGCTCAACACCAAGCGCAAATTCTGGCGCAGATTGGTGGCATCCGTGACGCAAACCACGAAGTCCGGTTGGCTCTCGCCGGCGCGGCGGCCGAGCAAGACGTCAGCGGTGACTTGTTCGTCGGGTGTCAGCGGATCAAGGCTGTAGGCACCCGGCAAATCCAGGATGCGTACTTTGCGCCCGGAAGGCGTGCGTAACGCACCTTCCTTGCGCTCAACCGTCACCCCGGCATAGTTGGCGACCTTTTGGCGGCTGCCGGTGAGGACATTAAATAGAGCTGTCTTGCCGCAGTTGGGGTTTCCAACCAAAGCAATGAGAGGACCCGGAGCGCTGGGCGAAGCCTCCATGGACTTATGCGGGCTGCGGCTGCTCCGGGCAAACGCGAATACAGGCGGCCTCGAACAGCCGCAGAGCAAACGTTCCTGTACCCACGCGCACGGCAATCGGCGCCCGCGCCATCAACCCTTTGGCGACGATTCGAACCGCTTCGCCGGGGAGAAAGCCCAATTCGGCCAGGCGCCGACCCAATTCGGGAGCCGCCGCGTCGGCCGAGGAGACGGAAACCACCCGCGCGCGCCTGCCAATACCGAGATCCGTCAATCGGATATCCGTAGACTCTGAGGCTGGCGGGGTTTTCGGCATGAACGCAATTCTATATGAGAATCGTTCCCATTACTATTACGCGGTCAACAGCCGCACGGCAACTCCGAAGGGTGGCGCCGTTCCTGCTAATCTTGAGGTCTCAGAAGTCTCGGAGTCCTTGAAATGCCTACGCTTTTCGAGAAAATCATCGCCGGGGAGCTACCCGCCAACGTGGTCTACCGCGACTCCCGGGTGATTGCCTTTTTGGACATCAGACCGGCCGCGCCGGTGCATATACTGATCGTCCCTAACATGCCCATTCCCACCGCAAACGATATTGCCGACGAAGATGAATCGTTGATCGGACACATGGTCATCGTGGCGCGTGATCTCGCACGGCAGCAAGGTATTGCGGACAGCGGTTTTCGGCTGATCATCAATTGCAATGCGGACGGCGGTCAGGAGGTTTATCACCTGCACTTGCATCTGCTCGGCGGGCGGCCGCTCGGCCCCATGGTTTCGCGATAACAAATAGTAAGATTTAAAGAGGAAAAGAGATGAAGAAGAAAAAAGGCGCGCCGCTCAAGTCCCGCGCCGCAGTGCGAACTGCGCCGCAGAGCGTCGCGGACAAGAAGAAGCCGGTGAAGCATGCCGCCAAGTCCGCCAGCCGCCCCGCAAAGGCGCGCGAAGCTTCCCGCCCCGACCCGCGCACTGCCACACGCCGCGATTTATATCCGGCGATCGAGCCGTTTCGCCACGGCTACCTACGCGTCTCCGACGTGCATGAAATCTATTATGAGGAATGCGGCAACCCGGCCGGCAAACCGACCGTGTTTCTGCACGGCGGCCCCGGCGCCGGATCCGACAAGCGCGCGCGGCAGTTCTTCGACCCGCTGCACTACCGCATCGTGGTGTTCGATCAGCGCGGTTGCGGCCGCAGCCGCCCGAGCGCCAGTCTGGTCGAGAACACGACCTGGCATCTGGTCGCCGACATCGAACGCTTGCGCAAGCATCTGGGCATCGAACGCTGGCAGGTATTCGGCGGCTCCTGGGGCAGCACCTTGGCACTGGCCTATGCGGAGGCCAATCCCGATCGCGTCACTGAGCTCGTGCTGCGCGGGATTTTCCTGCTGCGCTATGCAGAAATCCGCTGGTTTTATCAGCATGGCGCCTCGGAAATTTTCCCCGATGCATGGGAAGCCTACCGCGATGCCATCCCCTTGGACGAGCGCGACGATTTCTTGAGCGCCTATCACAAGCGCCTGGTGGGCAGCGATCAGCGCGCGGCCGTGGCGGCGGCGCGCGCCTGGTCCACATGGGAGGCCTCTGCCAGTTTCCTGCACAGCAATACTGACAACATCCGGCGCTGGGGCGAAGATCAATTTGCGCTGGCCGTGGCGCGCATCGAGTGCCACTACTTCGTGAATCGCGGCTTCCTGCGCAGCGAAAGCCAATTGCTGGACGATGTGCCGCGGATCAGGCACATCCCGGCCACCATCGTGCAGGGACGTTACGATGTGGTGTGTCCGGCCACCAGTGCCTGGGATTTGCATCGCGCCTGGCCGGAGGCGCAGCTGCGCATCGTGCCCGATGCCGGACATTCGGCATTCGAGGCAGGCAACAGCCACGAGCTGGTGCTCGCCACCGATCGCTACCGCAGCCGCTAGGACACGCCACCAAGGACCGTCATGCGCTCCATCCCATCGGCCGTGATCGCCACGGTGGCTATCGTATTGCTGTCGTTCGCCCCGGCCGCGGGTGCGAGCAAGCTGCTGCGCTTTTTGAACGTATGGCATGACCGCATCGTGTTAAGCTATGCTGGCGACCTGTGGACGGTCGGCACGCAGGGCGGCACTGCCACCCGCCTCACCTCGGCTCCGGGAGTCGAGCTTTTCGGCAAATTCTCTCCCGATGGGCGCTGCATCGCCTTCACCGGTCAGTACGGCGGTGACGAACAGGTGTATGTCATTGCTGCGCAAGGCGGCGCCCCGCAACAACTGACGTTTTATCCTGCACCGGGCCCGCTCGCCGATCGCTGGGGCTATGACAATCAGGTTTACGGCTGGACTCCGGACGGCGCGTCGGTCCTGTTCAGAGCGGCACGCGACGGCTACATGCGGACCGACTCCAAGCTCTATACGGTGCCCATCAACGGCGGCGCGGCGACCCCAGTCGCCGGCATGGTCGCCTAACGGCGAATTGCTGTACTTTCTGAGCCAGCGCGAATATCAACCGCAGCTCAGCACCATCGAATTCGACTTCGCCACCGACCGGCAAACCGGCACCTTCGCCGTCACCCCGCGCGGCGGCGGCAATATTTCCGAGCTGCTGATCGAAAGACTGGCCCGCACTCTGCACGGCACCACCTTTGTGCGCAATCGCGATACCGTCAATACCTATCCGCGCGTGGTGCAGCCGGGCCCAAAGGCAGCCTTGATCAACGTGGGCACTGCGTCGGATGGAGACATTTTCGCCAACGCATTCCGCCAGTGGAAGATCGGCGCCCTGATCGGCAAGCGCAGCTGGGGCGGAGTGGTCGGTATTGAAGATCATGGGCCGCTGCTCGACGGTGGCACGGTATTTGTGCCAGAGTTCGGTACGGCGGACGAGAATGGCCGTTGGATCATCGAAGGGCATGGAGTGGATCCGGATATCGTCGTGGAACAAGACCCGGTGCAAGTATTGCAGGGTCGTGATCCGCAATTGCAGCGAGGCGTCGAGGAACTCATGAAACTGCTGCCGGCAACGCCGGCGGGACTGCCGCGGCGAGCTGCGCCGCCGATCAAGACCGAGGTGCACTGAGCGTGCCGGAAATTGCATTATTGGGCCTGGCCCGCGCCGCAGATGCGCGTGAAATTGCCGAGATGTCGCGTGATCTGATCGAGCAAGGTCTGACCTGGTCATGGACGCCTGCGCGCGTGCAGCACTTCATTTCCGGCCCGGAATCCTCCGTGGTGGTCGCACGCCGCGAGCAGCGCATTGCCGCCTTCGCCATCATGCATTTCGGCGACGAGGTGGCGCATTTGAATTTGCTCGCCGTGGCGCTGGATCATCGTCGGCAGGGTTTGGGACGGCAGCTCATGGACTGGCTGACGGCGACGGCAATCGAAGCCGGTGTGTTTCGCATCAACTTGGAATTGCGCACTCACAATGAAGCGGCCCGCGTATTCTACCAGTGCTTGGGGTTCGATCAGCTGGGCGTGATCCAGGGTTACTACCAAGGCCGCGAAGCCGCGCTGCGCATGTCGCTGCGCCTGGCGAAGAACGAGTCAGCTGGCGGCTGATCGAATATTTCCCAAGTCGCGATCCGCGCCCTGCGGCGGGCGTTGCAGCAGCGGATCGACTGATTTATGCGAAAATACCACTGTGACGCGGCAGCCGCGGCCCGGCGCGGTATCCACCGTCATCTCTCCTGCCGCGGCACGCACCCGATCCGCCACACTCCACAAGCCGAATCCTTCCGTGCGCGGTTCGAATAGGCTGCGCTGCCATTCGAAGCCGACGCCTCGATCTTCCACGACCACGCGCAGCTCCTGGGATGACTGGGTGACTTTCACCGACGCCGACTGCACCCCTGAATGCTTGACGACATTGCGCAGCAGCTCGCGAATCAGCTTGAAGATGAGTACTCGAAGTTCGAGATCGTAGGCTGCTGCAGCGTCCGCGACCTGCAGCTCGACCTGCAAGTTGTCTTTGCCGCGCATGTAGACGCTGAGCCATTTGAGAGCCGGCTCCAGGCCCAATTCATAGAGCCCCGGGGGACTCAAATCGGCGATCACCCGCTGGGTAATCGACTGCACTTCACGCACTGCATAAGTGGCCTCGCCGAGCAGCCGCCGCACTTCGGGAGTCGCGCGCGCGGCCGCCGCCTCGAGAGTCATGGCAAGGCCGACCAATTGCTGGCCGATGCCGTCGTGCAGATCCACCGCCGTCGCGCGGCGGGCGCGTTCCTCGGCGCCGACCAGCTGCCGCGCATACAGCTGCAATCGCTCCTGCTTTTGGCGCAGACTGTCGTTGAGTCCGACCAATTCGGTGACATCGCGGGCGACGCCCCAGACGCGCGCCAATTTTCCGTCCTCGATGACTCCGCGAAATCCCGTAATGTACGTGAGCGGCTGAGTGCCGTCTGAAGTGGTAAATTGCAGCCCATCCATCGAGTAGCCGCGCCGCGACGCCGGCTCGATATTATCGAGGAAGATCGCGGACCAAGGCACGTCGGCGCGCCACAGGCGCGCATCGGCGTCGGCAAGGCCCAGCTGGCGGTTGAGACGCAGGTAGGTCAAGTTTGCATTCGGCCACATAGGCATACTGGCGCAGCCATTCGATCTGCCCGGCAATGGCAAGGCCGGGCGCCATGGGCAGGCTGAGCTCGATGCGCCACACGGCCTCGGAACTCTGTTCGACGAGGTTGTGGTAGCGCTCGCCGCTGGCGCGCAGCAGCTGCACCGTATTGCGCATCTCCAGCAGCACGATCGACAGCATGAAGCTGATCACGACCAGGGTCGCCAGATACAACTGCACGGCGCCCACGCGTACGAAGGCATCGGGGTCGTCGGCAAAGGGCCCCAAGCCACGGCTCGCCAGATACGATGCCAAGAGAGTCGACGACGCCGCGAACGTCGTGCACCAGCGCGGCGGCAAGCGAAACGCTGCGACAATGACCAATGCCAACAGCGTGAACGGCAGATCGAGTATCGTAGCCACCCCGCCCGGCGCAACCGAAAACACCCAGATCGTCATCCCGATCAGCGCGCAGCCGATGATGGCCACCTCGGGCGCGCGCGCCGGCGGCGCCGCAATTTCCGGAACCCGCCAGCGAATCGCCCAAGTGATGATGACGGGCGCGACACATAAGGATCCGAGCCAATTTCCCGCCCACCACAACTGCCATTCGCGCAGGTAGTGGGCTAGCTCGAATGGACGCGCCGAGCCAAAGGCGCCGAGTACCGCACTGGCCGCGGCGCCCATGGCCACCGCCGCCAGGAACTGCAGTACATGCCGTACCCGAGGAAGTTCCGGAGCAGACATGAGCCGGGCGGCCACGCTCGCGCCTACCACGGCATCGAGCGAATTCGCAAGGATGTAGGGACCGTATTGCCGCCAGGTGAAGTGCTCGGAACGCAGGCCATCGATCACCAGTTCCGCCACCACCTGGACCCCTAAGATCCAGATCCAATTGCGTCGCGGCGAGAACCAAAGTGTCATGAAGAGCAAGCCGGCGGCCGGCCAAAGAATGGTCAGACGCTGCGAGCTCTCGCGCAGGATCAACCCTAGGATCATGAACAGCGAATAGATGAGCCCGAAGGCAAGCAGCGAGGCCACGCGGCGCGCCGGGGAGAAGCGCATGAAGTCCCAGACCAACTCGCGGCGGTATCCCTCCTGGACGGCCGGCATCGTCATGTTCGAGATTCCCCCACTGCGAGAAACCATTGCGAGCGCTAAGGCCCGGTATGTATACCTCAATTTGCGCCGTAAAATCCAATGGCCGTGTTATGGCAACCGGGGCAGGCGTTTGACGCGGCGCCGACGCTCCGCGAACATGGGCCATGATCGACCAGAAAGCCACGCGCATCTTTGGCAGTACGGGACGCCGCGTCGCCGCCATTGGCCAGGGATCTTGGAACATCGAGCTATCGGCCGCTGATTCGGCCATCGTGGCGCTGCAACGCGGCCTCGATCTAGGACTGACTCACATCGACACGGCCGAGATGTACGGCTCAGGGGCCTCGGAATCTCTCATTGCCAAGGCCATCGCCGGTAGGCGCGATGCGGTCTTCTTGGTGTCCAAGGTGCTGCCCAGCAACGCCTCGAGGCGCGGCACGCTCGCGGCCTGCGAGAAATCCTTGGCGCGGCTGCACACCGATCGTCTGGATTGCTACCTGCTGCATTGGCGCGGCGCCCACCCCTTGGAGGAGACGATTGCCGCCTTCGACACCCTGCTGCGTGCCGGCAAAATTCTTTCCTGGGGTGTCAGTAATTTCGATGTGGCCGACCTTGACCAAGTGGCCGCCATCGCGGGGCCGGGACACCCGGCCTGCAATCAGGTGCTGTACCACTTACAAGAGCGCGCCATCGAACACGCGGTGCTGCCCTGGTGCCAAGAGCACGGTACCGCCGTAGTGGCGTACACGCCATTCGGGCAATCGACCACCGCGTTCGATGCGCGAACCAAACAAGGCCGGGTGCTGGCCGACATCGCCCACGCCCACCAGGCCACCACCCGGCAAGTGGCGTTGACATTCCTATTGCGCTCTCCCAACGTCTTCGTCATTCCCAAGGCGTCCAATATCGATCACGTCACTGAGAATGCGGCCACCTATGCCTTGCAGTTGAGCGATGCGGAATTGGCGAGCATCGACGCGGCATTTCCCCGCGGCAAGCCGCCGCGTGGACTACCGATGATTTGAACGGGATTGCGCCGCCAAAACCGCCGACGTCAGAGACGCAAAATATGCGGCCCGACGGCGTCGATGGTCGAGGTTCCGGTCAGCGCCAAAGTGACACGCAGCTCATTGCGCATGATGTCGACGGCCTTGGTCACTCCCGCCTCCCCTGCCGCCGCCAGGGCGTAAAGAAAGGACCTGCCGATCAACGCGCCGCGGGCGCCCAGCGCAAGGGCCTTCGCAATATCCTGCCCGGAGCGGATACCGCCGTCGAACATGACCTCGCAACGGCCGCCGACGGCCTCCACCACCTCCTGCAACACCGAGATGGATGACGGCGCTCCGTCGAGTTGCCGCCCGCCGTGATTCGACACGACGATGGCATCTGCGCCGGCGGCGAGCCCGAGCCGCGCATCCTCAGCGTCGAGCACCCCCTTGAGGATGAGCTTTCCAGGCCAGCGACTGCGCACCCATTCCACGTCGCGCCAATTTGCCGATGCATCGAACTGGCTGGCGGTCCACTCCGCCAAGGTGCCAATTCCACTGGCACCGCCGATTCGCCCCACCAAGTTGCCGAAGGTGCGGCGCTTGCCGAACAGGACTTTCAGGGCCCAGGCCGGCTTCATGGCCACATCCAATGCATTGCGCAAAGTGAGCCGCGGCGGGATGGTAAGGCCGTTGCGCGGATCTCGCCGGCGCTCGCCCAGCACCTGCAGATCCAGCGTGAGCATGAGTGCGGAACATTGCGCGGCGGCCGCACGCTCGATGAGCTCTTGATTGAAGCCCCGATCCTTCATCAGATATTGCTGAAACCAGAACGGCCGCTGCGTCGCCGCGCGAACATCCTCGATCGAGCAAATCGACATGGTGCTCATGCAGTAGGGAATCCCGCAGGCGGCGGCGGCCCGCGCCGCCAATATTTCGCCGTCGGCGTGAAACAGTCCGGCCATTCCGGTCGGGCCAATGGCCAACGGCATGGATACCGGTTGCCCGAGCAGCGTCGTGCCCAAGGAGATATTCGACACATCGACCATCACTCGCTGGCGAAAGGTCATGGCGTCGAGATCCGCCGTGTTGCGCAGCAGCGTGCGTTCTTCGTAGGAGCCGCCGGCGGCGTAGTCGAATATTGCCCGCGGCACGCGCTTTTGCGCCAGCTTACGCAGATCGTCGACACTTAAGATAACTGCCATGAATCTTAGGGCCGGTCAGGTCGTGAATCCGATCCACCGTCCGGCTGCGACGATGACGATCCACAGCAGCAGCGACAAGCCGCCCGCAATC
>JANYIY010000304.1 GCA_025358615.1 Gammaproteobacteria bacterium
CGGTCGTCGTGGAGACGTTCGGTCAACCCTTCATGGGTCTCGGCACCCGCCTCGCGCGCCCCGCCGGCAGCGTCCGCCTCCGGTGCCGCGGGCAGATTCGGCGCCGCGGCCGGCTGCAACACCGCGGGCGCCCCTACGGCGGCAGCCACGGGCATCACCGCAGCAGGTGTGCGTACAACCCAGGCCTCGAGCTTTAGAGCGGCGAGATAATCGCGACGCAGGGCGGGGTTCATGCGTGCGGCACGGAGCGCGATCGCCGGCGCAGCTTGCGATACAGCCACAGCGTCGGGGCCGACAACGCGTAGCAGCCGAAAATCAGCAGCAGAGTTATTGCCGGGTACAGGAATATGAACACGAACGCGAGCGGCACCAGCACGATGTACGTGAAGCGTACCCTGGCGCCGGGATTCACCTGCTTGAAGCTGTTGAAGGCAAAACGGCTGATCATGAGCGCGCCGGCGGTGGCGGTGACGAAGAATGCCAGTATCAATCCCGGCAGACCTATATTGGTCTGATCGCTGGCGAGCCACACCAGGGCCGCAACGATGGCGGCCGCGGAAGGACTGGGCAGGCCCTCGAAATAGTGCTTGTCCTGGCTGGCCGCGCGTGAATTGAATCGCGCCAGGCGTAACGCCGCCGCCGCCGCGTAGAAAAAGCACACCAGCCAGCCGAGCCTGCGCCATAGCGGGCCGTACTCCGCGATGCGCGCCACACCCCATTGATACGTGACGATGGCCGGCGCGACGCCGAACGACACCATGTCGGAAAGGCTGTCGTACTCTTTCCCGAAAGCACTCTCGGTGTGAGTCCAACGCGCCACGCGTCCGTCCAATCCGTCGAAGAACATGGCGACAAACACCGCGGCCCCGGCGAGCTCGAATTTCAAGTCGATGGCCGCGACGATTGCATAAAAGCCGGCGAACAATGCTCCCGTGGTAAGCAGGTTCGGCAGCCAGAACACTCCCCGCGGCCGCGCTGTTGGGTCGTCGTCGTCGCTCATGTGCGCCCATAATACCAGGGGGGCTCATGTAAGATATGTGGCTATGCGCTTATCACAAAACCCCATTTCCACCCTCAAAGAGGTGCCCACCGACGCTGAGGTCATCAGCCACCGGCTCATGCTGCGGACCGGGATGATCCGCCGTCTTGCCGCGGGCCTGTATGTTTGGCTGCCGCTGGGCTTGCGCACGCTGCGCAAAGTGGAGCGTATCGTGCGCGAGGAAATGGACCGCGCCGGGGCCCTGGAGCTGTCCATGCCGACAGTGCAGCCGGCCGAGTTGTGGAAGGAATCGGGCCGCTGGACCAAGTACGGACCCGAATTACTGCGCTTCAAGGATAGGCACGACCGGGAATTTGTGTACGGGCCCACTCACGAAGAAGTCATTACCGACATCGCGCGCCGCGAGCTGCGCAGCTACAAGCAATTACCGGTGAACTTCTACCAGATTCAAAGCAAGTTTCGCGACGAGATACGGCCCCGCTTCGGCGTCATGCGTGCGCGCGAGTTCTTGATGAAGGATGCATACTCGTTCCATGTCGATGAAGCCAGCTTAGCCCAAGGCTATCGGCTGATGTACGAGGCGTACTCGCGCATTTTCACCCGCATCGGGCTGAAATTCCGCGCCGTGCTGGCAGACGGCGGCAGCATCGGCGGCAGCGTATCGCAGGAATTTCACGTGCTGGCGGAATCCGGCGAGGACGCCATCGTGTTCTCCGACGGCGACGATTACGCCGCCAATCTGGAAATGGCGGCGACGGTCGCACCCACCGCTGCGCGCCCGGCGGCGTCGCAAGCGCTGACCAAGGTAGCTACCCCGAACGCGCGCACCATCGCTGAATTAAGCGCGCAGCTCGACGTCGAGCCCGCCAGCTGCGTCAAGACCTTGCTGGTGGATGGCAGCGACGGTGGGGTGGTGGCTTTGGTGGTGCGCGGCGATCATGAACTAAATGCCGTGAAAGCGCAGAAATTGCCGGGCGTAGCCGGTCCGCTGCGCATGGCGTCGGCTACGCGGGTGCGGGAATCCACGGCCACCGAGCCCGGTTTCATCGGACCGTTGGGCTTCGGCGGCAGAGTCTATGTCGACCATGCCGCCGTGCATTTGGCCGATTTCATTTGCGGCGCAAACGAAAAAGACGTGCACTTCCGCGGCGTAAACTGGGGGCGCGACCTGCCGGAACCGCAATCCGTGGATATTCGCAATGTGCAGTCCGGCGACCCGAGCCCCAGCGGCCGCGGGACGTTGCGGATCGCGCGCGGCATCGAAGTGGGCCACATTTTCCAGCTCGGCCAGCTGTACAGCGAGGCCATGCAAGCCAGCGTGCTCGATGAGCAGGGCAAAGCCGTGACCATGTTCATGGGTTGCTACGGCATAGGAGTTACCCGAATCGTGGCGGCGGCCATCGAACAGAGTCACGATACCAACGGCATCATCTGGCCGCAGTCCATCGCCCCCTTTCAAGTCGTGCTGGTGCCGATCAACTACCAAAAGTCGGCGCGCGTACAACAAGCCGCCGATTCCCTGTACCGGGACTTCACTGCCGCCGGTATCGACGTATTGCTCGACGATAGGGATGCCCGCCCGGGGGTCAAATTCGCCGATTCAGAGCTGATGGGAATCCCGCACCGTATCGTGATCGGGGAACGGGGACTGGATGCGGGAACTCTGGAATACCGTGATCGCCGCGAGAACGAGTCGACGGACATCTCTGCGGCCGATCCGGTAGGCTATATTCGACATAAGTTAAATAGCTAAGGACATTAATGCGGCGGCCGCTGCGCGCGACCCTGGTCTGCGCTTTAGTTGCTCTGGCGGCAGGCGGGATATTGCCGCGGCAAGCCTGTGCGGATCAGCAGCGCGATCCGGAGCTCAAGGCGCTGCTACAGAAAATCATCGGCACGTCCGACTGCTTCGCCGACAAGTTCGACTCGGAGGTCTGGTACAAAACCATGGAGCCGCGGCTGGCCCGGCTCGTGCCCACCCACGAAGCGCGCATCGAGATACTCGATCACGTGTACTGCGAGGCGAAGCGCGATCCCAATCTGCAGCTGCCGCCGGATTTGGTGCTGGCGTTGATCGAAGTCGAAAGCCGCTTCGACAGGTGGGCGGTATCGCCCGCCGGTGCGGTGGGCCTGATGCAGGTGATGCCGTTCTGGC
>JANYIY010000370.1 GCA_025358615.1 Gammaproteobacteria bacterium
CATTCCGGCCTTGGGGACCGTTACCCCGCTCGCCACGGTGACCGTCAGAACTCAGATCAGCGGCGTCATGCAGAAAATCCTGTTCACGGAAGGTCAAACCGTGAAACAAGGCGACTCACTGGCGCAGATCGATTCGCGCCCTTATGAAGCCGCCCTACAACAAATGCAGGGAAACTTGCGGCGCGACCAGGCGCTGCTCGCGAACGCGAAGTTGGACCTGACGCGCTACGAGGGATTGGTCAAGGAAGATTCGGTCGCTCAACAACAGCTCGACACCCAACGTGCGCTGGTCGACCAGTACCAGGGCACCATCGAAGCGGATGAGGGGCAGGTAAAGACCGCCAATGTGAATTTGCAGTACACGCACATCACGGCGCCGGTCACCGGCCGCGTTGGATTGCGCCAAGTCGATCAAGGCAATTACGTCACGCCGGGGGACGCGAACGGCATCGTCGTAATCAATCAATTGCAGCCCATTACCGTCATCTTCTCGATTCCTGAGGACAATGTGACCTCCCTGATGCGACGCCTGCATGACGGCGGTCCGCTGGTGGTCGAGGCCTACGACCGCGGCAACAGCACCAAACTCGCCGACGGCACACTGCTTACCGTCGACAACGAAATCGACGTCAGCACCGGAACGGTGAAGCTGCGCGCGCAATTCGCCAATACCGACGGACTGCTTTTCCCGAATCAATTCGTCAACATTCAACTGCTGCAGGAGCTGCTGCAGAATCAAATCGTCATCCCCAATGCCGCGGTGCGCCGCGGCGCGCCCAGCGGAGTCGTCAGCACCTTTGTCTACGTGGTGAATTCCGACAACACGGTCAAGGTGCGGCCCGTGACCTTGGGCGTGGTCGATGGCGAACGCGTCGCCGTCAAGGTCGGCCTCGCCGCCGGCGAGATTGTCGTTACCGAGGGAGGCGACCGCTTGCGCGACGATGCCAAAGTGTTGCTGCCGGACGCGACACCCAAGCCGGGTGCGGTCGCGCGCTCGCCCGGCGCCGCAAAACCCGGATCTTCCGGCACACCCGGCGCGCAGCGGCAGCGAACGCACGCCAAACCTTCGCAATGACGTGAATCCCTCACGCATATTCATTCTGCGCCCGGTCGCAACCACCCTGCTGATGGTTGCGATACTGATCACCGGTGCGATCGCCTACCTGCAGCTGCCCCTGTCGGCGCTGCCCGAGGTGTCCTACCCGACCATTCAAGTGCAGACTTTCTACCCCGGCGCCAGCCCCGAAGTCATAACGTCGGCCATCACCGCGCCGTTGGAGAAGCAGTTCGGCCAGATGCCGGGTCTGTCGCAGATGTCCTCGACCAGTTCGGCCGGCGCGTCGGTAATTAATTTGCAGTTTTCTCTGGCGCTCGCCATCGATGTCGCCGAACAACAGGTGCAGGCAGCCATCAGCGGCGCACAAAACCTCCTGCCGCAGGACTTGCCCGCACCGCCGATCTACGCCAAGGTGAATCCCGCCGACGCGCCGGTGTTGATCCTGGGTCTGACCTCGAAAGTGATGCCGCTCACCGCAGTCGAGGACCTGGCCGACACGCGCATCGCGCAAAAGATTTCGCAGATCAAAGGCGTCGGTGTGGTCAGCATCAGCGGCGGTCAGCGGCCGGCGGTGCGCGTCGTCGCCAACCCGCGCGCCATGGCGGCCTACGGCCTGAATCTCGACGATTTGCGCACCACCATCAGCAACGCCAATCAAAACGGCCCCAAAGGCACCTTGGATGGCCCTAGCACGGCTTACACGGTCAATACCAACGATCAGATCAGAAACGCGGACGACTACGGCAACGTCGTGGTTGCTTACAAGAATGGCGCAGCGGTGCGCCTCAAGGATGTGGCTACGCTGCTGTCGGGCGCCGAAAACAACAAGCTCGGCGGATGGATGAACTCAGTGCCCGCCTTGATCCTCAACGTGCAGCGCCAACCGGGAGCTAACGTAGTCGATGTCGTCAATAGGATCCGCGACCTTTTGCCCACCCTGCAAGCTTCCCTGCCGTCCGGAGTGGATCTCGCGGTCCTCACCGATCGCACGACGACCATCCGAGCGTCGGTGGCCGACGTCCAATTCGAGCTGGTGCTTGCCGTGGTGCTGGTGGTGCTGGTGATTTACCTGTTCTTGCGCAATATTCCCGCCACCATCATCCCCAGCCTGTCCGTGCCGCTGTCGCTGATCGGCACCTTCGCGGTCATGTACCTCGCGAACTTCAGCCTGAACAACTTATCCTTGATGGCCTTGACGATCGCCACGGGTTTCGTCGTCGACGATGCCATCGTCATGATCGAGAATATTTCGCGCTACATCGAACTCGGCGAGCCGCCGCTGCAAGCCGCCCTCAAAGGCGCCGGCCAGATCGGCTTTACCATCATATCGCTGACCGTCTCGCTCATCGCCGTGCTCATTCCGCTGCTCTTCATGCAGGATGTGGTGGGGCGGCTGTTTCGCGAATTCGCGGTGACGCTCGCCGTCACCATCCTCATCTCGGCCGTGGTTTCACTCACCCTCGTGCCCATGATGTGCGCCAAGCTTCTCAAGCATCGGCCGGCGGGGGACGCGGCGCACGGGTCCGGAACCGGGCGTTGGTTCGCCGCCGTGGTGGAGTGGTACGGGCGCCGGCTCACCTGGGTGCTGGATCATCAGAAGTTGACGCTGTGGGTGGCGACGGCGACGGTGGCCTTGACCGCGATCCTCTACGTTCTCATTCCGAAAGGATTCTTCCCCGATCAAGACACGGGCCTGATTCAAGGCGTCTCTGAAGCCACCCAGTCAGTCTCCTACGCCGCCATGGCCGAGCGGCAGCAGGCATTGGCGGCCGCCATACTCAAGGATCCGGATGTCGTGAGCCTGTCGTCTTTCATCGGCGTCGACGGCAACAATGTGACGCTGAACAGCGGGCGGTTTCTCATCAATTTGAAGCCGCGGGGACAGCGCAGCTCCAACGTAGCCGACGCCATTCGCCGTCTCCGGACAGACACCGCCGACATTGCGGGCGTTACCCTCTACATGCAGCCGGTTCAAGATCTCACTCTGGACACGACCATCAGCCGCACCCAGTATCAATTCATCTTGGAGAGCGCCGACGCCGCCGCCTTGTCGGTCTGGACCCCGAAGCTGTTGGATGCGCTGCGCGCGCAACCGGAACTCGCCGACGTCGTCAGCAACGAGGAAAACAACGGCCTCGCGGCCTACATTACCATCGACCGCGACAGCGCCGCGCGGCTCGGCATCAGCGTGGGCACCGTCGACAACGCGCTCTACGACGCCTTCGGACAGCGCATCGTCTCCACCATATTCACCCAGTCGAATCAGTATCGAGTCATTCTCGAGGCCGATCCCGCCTCTTATCAATCGGTGGACTCCCTTGCGTCGATCTATGTGCCTTCGGCCGGCGGCGGACAGGTGCCGCTGTCTGCCATTGCCAAGGTGGCCATCGAAACCCGGCCCTTGCTCATCAATCACTTGGCACAGTTTCCGTCGACCACGGTGTCGTTCAATCTGTCCGCGAACACCTCGCTCGGCGCGGCGGTAAAAGCGATAGAGAGCGCCGAACGCAGTATCGGCATTCCGGCCGGCATCCAAACCACGTTTCAGGGAGCGGCGCTCGCCTTCCGCAGCAATCTGTCGAATGAACTGCTGTTGCTGGTGGCCGCCGTGCTCGTCATGTACATCGTGCTCGGCGTGCTGTACGAAAGCTTCATCCATCCAATCACCATTCTCTCGACGCTGCCATCGGCGGGAATCGGCGCGCTGCTGGCTCTCATGATCGCCGGCGACGATCTGACCATCGTCGCACTCATCGGCATTATTCTTCTGATCGGCATCGTCAAGAAGAACGCCATTTTGATGATCGATTTCGCCGTCGTGGCGGAACGTGACGAAGGCCTCTCCGCCCGCGATGCCATCTACA
>JANYIY010000416.1 GCA_025358615.1 Gammaproteobacteria bacterium
CGGCTTGAGTTGCATCCCGATCGTGGCTTGAGTTGCGGCCGGCGCGCCAAAGCTCGCCAACAGCAGCAGCGCCGCGAGCACTGCTTGCTTCACGCGGTTCGGTACAGCAGCGACCGAGCGGCCAGCGCCATCACTTTCGCCGAATTGAGCATGTCCTCGATCACCACATACTCGTCGGGCTGATGCGCCAGATCGAGGATGCCGGGGCCATAGGCAATACAGTCCCGCAATCTACCGACGCGATCGATATGCTTCTGATCGTAGGTTCCGGGTGAGCAAATGAACTCAGGGTCCCGGCCGAGCACGCGGCGAACCGCGGCAGCGGTGCTGCGTGCCACCGGGCCGTTGCGGTCCGCCATGATGGGCGCCACCTGGAAAATATCCCGAATATCGTAGCGAAATCCCGCCCGATCCTTGACCAGTTGCTCGAGCAGCTCGCGCACCTCGCCCTTGACGCTGTCGATGCTCTCCTCGATGAGCAGCCGGCGGTCGATGACCATGCGGCAGGAATCCGGCACTACCGGAGCGGGAAATCCACGCGCCTCTGCCTGACCGCCATGGATGGAATTGATATTCAACGTCGAATGTCGCGCACCCGAAGGCACCACCGGCATGTCCGTATGCCGCGCCGCAAGCTTGGGGTAAAGATCGCGCTCCAGGCGCTCGACGACGGCATGCATATGCCGAATCGCGCAGTCGCCAAGAAAGGGCATCGATCCATGCGCCATCCGTCCATGGGTCTCGATCTCAGCCCACCACACGCCGCGATGCCCGATGCAAACACGATCGACATTGAGCGGTTCAGGGATAATGACGTGATCTACCCGCGGCGCAGAGAACCTGCCGCGCTCCGCCAGGTAATGAACGCCGCCGTAGCCGCCGGACTCTTCGTCGACCGTGCCCGAAATCTCGAGCGTCCCCGGCCAGCTTGCAGCGGAATCGATCAAGGCTTCGACCGCGATGATGGCGGACGCGAGGCCGCCCTTCATGTCGCAGGCGCCGCGGCCATACACTTTGCCGTTCTTCACCACGGCCGCGAATGGGTCCACCGTCCAACCGCCGCCGGCCTGCACCACATCGATATGGCCGTTGAAGTGCACGCAGGGTCCGGGCGCTGCGCCCTCGCGGCGCGCGATGACATTGACGCGCGGATAACTCCCGCAGTCGCCGGGCGTGCCCGAGGCGCGCACGTAGTCCACGGCGAAGCCACGGGCACGCAAACGATCGCCGATGAACTCGGCGCAGGGTCGATATGCCTCACCGGGCGGATTCACCGTCGGAAAGCGAATCAGCGCGCGAGTCAATTCGACCAGCTCCTCGCGCCGCTCATCGATGGACTGGCAGAGCTTGTCGGTGATGTCTGTGGACATGTGCTCTCGGGCCTGATTTAAGTGGTATGCCGGGTGCGCGTGAGCGCGGCGCGCGCCGACGCCTGGGCGGCGAGTTCCGGCAGCCCCAATGCAAGGTACACCGCGGCGAGTGCCGTATTCACCGGCACGCCCTCAGGATCCGTCATGCGCCTTAGCTCCAAGACCTGTTGGGCTGCCGTCGAGCGGCCGCTCTTGATCGCGGCATCCAACAAGATCTGCTCGAACAAATCGCGTTGCGCGTGGCTTCCACCCACCTCCGCCATGCGCGGCACGCTGCTGGCCAGGTAGCGCCAGGCAGAAGCATAGTCTGCGCGCGCGTGGGCATAGAGTCCTTCGCATCCGGGCAGCGCCACATCGCGCCAAACCTCGCGCGTGAACGGCGGCGCGGTTGAGGCCGCGTGCCGCACCGCAGCCAACAGGGTATCGGCTTCGGTGCGCCCAGCCCGTGCCAGGCCGTAGAGGTATTGGAGCGACAAAAACGGCAGCACGGTATCGTGAGCACGCGCCGCCAGATAGGTTCCCAGCTCCTGCCAGCGCGGCCCGACATCGATGCCGGCGAGTTCGCATCTCGCCAACAGCGATACGGCGCCGATTTGATCCTGCGAGTACTCCTTGGCGACGCCCCAGCAATGGCGGTCGTAGAGTTCGAGGACTTTCTGGCCGCGCCCCTGGCTGAGATAGAACAGCGCCAGGTGCCACCAGATATGCGTGACCATGAACGAGTTCAAATCGGTCCAGGTATCCGCCGCCGATTCTAAAAATCGGGCGCCCTCGTCTATCCGCCCGCGCGTCAGCAGTACATGCGCCAATGCGTGCTGCGCCCATGGCTCCTTGCGTCGCATCGTCAGCGCCGCCCGCGCCGCTGCTTCCGCCTCGTCCAACAGATGGCATTGCTCGTAGGCGAACGAGGTCATGCCATGCATATAGGGAACATCCGCGTTCACCGCCGCCACTTTCAAAGCCACCCGCAACATTTCCGGCGAGTTGCCGCGATTGAATTCAAAATGCTGATGCAACTTGACCATGGCCAGATCGCGCGGAAATTCATCTGATATCCTGTCGCACAGCCGCAGCGCCTGCGCCACATCGTCCCGTACCCAGGCATCCAGCACCGCCGTGTTGAGTTGCGCGCGCAGGGTGGAACGAGGCGCCGCGGCTTGCGCGGCAGACAGATATTTCCCGGCACGGCGCCGCCCTTCGGGCGCTTCGAGCAGCATCCACAGAATACCGGCATAGGTGTTGGCCAGACACGAGCCGCTGTCAGCATCCGCCGCCGCCAGGATGCGCTCGGCACGCGTCTCGTAGGCCAGGAAGCCCTCGATGAAATCATCGATGCCGCGCAACGTGGCATCGCGTTGCGCGCCGACCGGATTGCTCAAATAGTCGCGCTGCATGAAACGATGATACCGGAGAGCGGGCCGTCAGGGATAAACGAGGGCCTCGTTTAGGAACGCCGCAGCATCAGCTGCGGAGCGCTGCGGAATCTCGATCTGCGGCAAGTGTCCCACTTGGCCGTAGAGGATGAGCTTTGCGCCCGGTATCGCCGCAGCAAACTTGCGGGCGCTCGCGGGTTCGATCAGCACATCGTTCTCGCCGTGCAGCACCAAGGTCGGCACTTTGATGGCGCCGAGCACATCGGCGGAAGCTGCCGCATGCGCACCGAAATTGACGGCCATCAAGATGGCACGGAGTCCGGGCCCGTTGGAATTCCGCCCAGCGATTGACCACGGCCTGGGTAATGAGCGACTTGTCATAGACATCGGTCTTCAAGCCCTCGGCAATCAAGGGACGATTGTCGATGTTGCGCAGGATGACGCGGCCGAGCGGGTATTGCAGAATCTTGAAGGCCAGCGGAACTTCGGCGGGCGGCTTCTCATTCGGAAAGTCGGCCGCATCCACCAGAATCAACGCGTCGAGACGCTCAGGGTGGCGCACCGCCAACTGCCAGGCCACCCCACCACCCATGGAATTTCCGGCCACCGCAAATTTCGGCAGCGCCAGTTTCGTGGCGAAAGCATCGACAAAATCCGCAAGACCCGCGCCGCTCAATTGGAAGTCTTGCGGCGCCCGGGTCAGTCCATGTCCTGGAAAATCCAGGCTGATGATGTGAAATCGAGGCTTGAGCTCCCCTACCCAGCCCTCCCAGCTGGTGTAGGAGTCGCCGAAACCATGCAGCAGCAGTAGCAGCGGCCCGTTCGGCTTGCCTTCATCGCGATAGTGGACATGCAAGCCGCCCGGGAGATCGACGAAGCGCGATGCATCACTCGCGTATTTTGCCTCCAAGTCGGAGTACGGAATGTCGGGCCCGCGCAGCTTCAGCCTCGTAGCCGCCGCAACCAGGATCACGATGCCAAGCACCAGAGCAAGTATTCTCACGCGCTTCCTAATATCTGTAGCTGACGCGAATGCCCACGGTAGCCGGCTCCCCGGCCGCGGCCACTTCACTGCTGGGCAGGAAAAAGTTGCGGGTGACGTCGTAGTTCTTGTTGAGAATATTTCTCCCCCACAGTGCAACCGTCCACGGACCGCCCGAGACGGGCGACAGCGACAAGTTCGCGTTCGCCAGCCAATACTTGCGAATCGTGTAGTCATCGCTGCCGAGCAAATAGAACTGGCTATAGGTGTCGTGAAAGCTGTAGTTGCCCTCGGCGGTGACCTTGAAGTCACTCACGTTCCACGAATAGCCCACATCGCCGCCGTAGCTCCATTTCGGGAAACTCAACGCCCTGCCGTTGAAGTCGTTGTCGCTGCTGTCGAGCAGGGCGCTCGTGTAGTAGCCCTCAGCGAAGCCGACATACTGCGAAATCGACACTCCGGACACAGGCCGCCACTCGAGTTCTACCTCGCCAGCGCTGATCCGAGAATTCGCATTCACGAACCGCCCGATAAAGGACTGCGAGGTATCGTCGAATACCTTGCCCAGAATCTGCTGATCCTTGTAGCGATAGTAGTACATGGACGCATCCAGGCGCAGCGTGCGGGTGATATCCGATTTGACCCCGATCTCGTAGGCCGTGAGCTTTTCCGGTTGGAATGGATCGGCGGCCGGTGCGCTCAGCGTGTTGTGCGCGGTGAATCCGCCGGACTTGACCCCGCGGCTGATGCTCCAGTAAACCAGCGTTCGCTGCGTCGGCTTGTAATCCAATTCGAGCTTGCCTGACGGCAAATTCGAGATCGTGGAGCCGCCGAGCGCACCGCCCGTGAACGATGGAATCGACGGCACCAGAAAGCCGGTGTTCAAGCCCTTCAATTCTCGCGTCTCATGATCCTCGCGCACGCCGACGGTTGCGTTGAACGCCTCGGTGAACCGGTAATTCGCCTGACCGAACACGCCGACCGAGTTGGCGACTTGCTCGTAGCGCGTCAAAGCGATGCCGCCGAGCCGATCGGTGAAATCGGAATAGAAATTCTCCTGCAGGTCCTCATTCGAATAGAACGCCCCCGCCACCCAGCCGAGCGCCCCGTTTCCCGTCGACGCTATCCGCAGTTCTTGCGAGAACACACTCAGGTTGCTGTTGAAGTACTCGTCGGAGTCAAAGTACTGTGACGCATCCCAGTCGCCATACTCGCGCCGGATAAGCTTGTTGTACGCGGTAATGCCGGTCAACTTGGCCGGGCCGAAATCGACGTTCGCGGTCAGATCCACGCCATTGTTCGAATCGTTGAGGCCCCGCTTGGAATTCGCGTCGATGCCGATGATTTTTGCGAACACCGGATTGAGGCTCCAGCCTGTGGCATAACGCGAAGTGTCGGCTGGAATCGTCGGCGCACCGTTCGCCGGGGAATACGCCCTGAGCAGATACAACCCCTGTTCATCGGATTTGTCCTGCGCAAAATGCGCGCCGAGCCGGAAATTGAGCCCCTCTGCAGGGTCCCATTGCAATTGCCCGCGAACCGCGACCTTGTCCTTGTCACCCAATTCCTGACCCGTGGCTCGATTGCGCTGCCAGGCGCCGCCCTGCTCCGTGGCCACCGACAGCCGTGCCGTCAAGCCTTGCGCAACGGCGCCGGACACGAAGCCTTCGGCAGTCACCGCATTGTGCGAGCCATACTCGGCGGAGAACCCCGCATGAAAATCAGAGGTGGGTCGATTGCTGATGAAATTGATCACGCCGCCCGTGGTATTGCGACCGTACAGAGTTCCCTGCGGACCGCGCAGAACCTCGACACGGTCGATGTCGAACAATTGCCCCTGGGCTTGAATGGGCAGCGCATAGGCGACCCCGTCGAGGCTGGCGCCGACCGGTGAGGTGTTGTTTGAGGTGTAGTCGATGAATCCTACGCCGCGCAATCGGAACTGGGGTTGTCCGCTGCCGAATGCAGGTTCAATTTGCAGGCTGGGAGTCGCGTTTTGCAGGTCATTGACATAGGTGATGGACTTGTCCGCCAGGCTCTCGCCGGACAGAACGGTTGGCGATGCCCACATCCTGCAAAGACTCCACGCGGCGCTGAGCGGTTACCACGACCTCCTCGAGACCGCCCGCATCGCTCGCGGACGTTGACTCCACTGCGCCGAATGCCGGCGCTTGAAACACCAGGGCGGTGGCACCCAGAACCGAGATAACCCTAAAAGACATCCATTACTCCTGCTTCCACGCCCGCACGTGCGGACGGCGACATCATCGACGCCGCATCTCAGCCTGTGAACTGCCGTCTGCGTCGATGTAAATGCGAATTGGTTATTTGTAGGAATTACACGGGAATTTCCTGCGGTTTTTTTCCGCCGGCCAATGCAGGTAAACTAAATACCCATCCCGCGGAGAGTTCGCTTGCGCCATCTGGTGATAGTCGTGTCCGCACTTTTGCAGACGGCCGGCGCCGCGACGCACGCCGCCGACACGTCGCCGCTGCCGGCAGCGAATTATACCGTCTCGCGAAGTTGGCAGCTGGGCGGACCCGGCGGCTGGGACAGCTTGAGCCTGGAAGCCAGCGGTGCGAGGTTATTCGTCGGCCGCGGCGATCGGGTGGACGTCGTCGAAACCGTCAGCGGCAAGCCGGTCGGCAGCATCGCGCATACCTTGGGTGTTCACGGCATCGCATTCGCGCCCGCCCTGACGCGGGGCTTTACCAGCAATGGGCGCAGCGATACCGTCTCGGTGTTCGAACTCGATACTCTGCGGGTTCTGCAGGAGGTGCGCGTTTCCGGCAAGAAACCGGATGCCATATTGTATGAACCGCGGCGCAATCTCCTCATCACTGCCAACGGCGAATCAGCCAATCTCACGGTATTCGACGCTGGGACCATGCAGATCGTGGCCACCATTGCACTGCCCGGTCCCCCGCAATTCATGACCGCCGATCCCAGCGGTACGGTGTACGTCAATATCGAGACCGATCCGGGTAAGCTCACCGTCATTGATAGCAAGACGCTTGCCGTCAAGTCGACCTGGCCGCTGCCGGGCTGCGTGAACCCCACCGGCCTCGCGCTCGACGCGGTCCATCACCGTTTGTTCTCAGTGTGCGCGAATCAAGTCATGGCCGTTACGGATGCCCAATCGGGCAAGCAAGTTGCGCGGGTGGTAATCGGTAGAGGCCCGGACGACGCGGCCTTCGATTCAGACCTTGGCCTGGTATTCAGCTCGAACGGGCTGGATGGCACATTGACTGTGATTCATGAGGAGGCGCCGGATGAGTATCGGGTTACGGCGACGGTGACGACTCAAGTCAGCGCACGCACCATGGCACTGGACCCGGCCACCCATAAGATTTTCCTGGCCGCCGCGAATCTGGGAGCCGCGCCGGCGCCGACCGAGGATCAGCCGCACCCGCGTCCCAGCATCGTTCCCAATAGCTTCGTCATCCTGGTGGCACAACCGAAATAGAGCAGAAATCATGAGCGACTCCATTCAAGTGGTTTGCGGGCATTGCGATTCGGTGGTGCGGCTGCCCGGCGATCGCTCAAAGGATGCCCCGCGCTGCCCGAAGTGCCGTTTTCCGTTGTTCGAAGGCAAGCCGATCGATCTGACGGAAGGGAATTTCGACCGCCACGTGAGCCGCGGCGATCTGCCGCTGGCCGTGGACTTTTGGGCGCCCTGGTGCGGCCCCTGCATTGCCATGGCGCCTTTTTACGAAACGACGGCCCGCCAACTCGAACCGAAAATGCGCTTTGCCAAGTTGAACACGCAGGATGAACCGGGACCGGCATCGCGCTTCAACATTCGCAGCATCCCGACCCTGATCGTTTTGCGCGCAGGTAAGGAAATCGCCCGCCAATCGGGCGCAATGGACGTCAGCGGCTTGACTCGCTGGCTGAACTCCGTCGTCTGAACCCGGCCCGGGAAGTCGTCTATCCAGCCGTCTTGCGAAACAGCAGCACGAAGCGGTCGGTCTTGCCCAAAGCAGGTCCCTTGTAGCTCACCTGGTCGCGCGCGTCGTCCGGCCTCTTCAACACATCGCTCGTCGCCACGACTTTGAGACCCCGTGACTCGAAGTCCTTGACGGCATAGCTCTCTTCGATGCGGTGCAGGCCGGACGCCGCTGCATGGCCGCTCCCCGCCTTGGCCGAATGATCCACCACCAGCAAAATACCGCCGGGCTTCAACGCGCGTACTAGTTGGTCGAGTACCGCGCCGGTATCGATCTTCGGCCAAAGGCCCTCCGACGCGACTCCGTTCGGGTCCACCCAGTACAAATCGTGGTACACCTTGACCAAAAAAACCGCGTCCACGCTTGCCGGCGCCAGGTTCAGATGGTTGAGGTCAAGGGTCTCATGCTCCACATTCGGCAGCCGATCCGCTTGCAAGCGCACACCGAGCGATGGCTCGCTCCAATGATCGAAGGCGGCGTTGTTGATCAGCAATACCTTGCCCTTCGGAGCTACCAGGTAACTGAGCAACTCGCTGTAGTAGCCATCTCCCGCCAGCACGTCGGCCACCCGCATTCCCGGCTTGATGCCGGCGAGGCGCAAGATCTCCGCCGGATGAGCCAATGGATCGCGCTTCAGGTCGGCCTCACTGCGACCCGCGTGTGCGACGGCGGCATCGTAGGCATCCGCCGCCGCAGCAGCAGTTCCGACGAAGGCGCACACGGCGCACAGCAAAGTCCACGTTATCCGTTGCAAAGCCAGTGATTTGCGAACCATTCCAGCACCCCCTCGAATTTTATTGCCGGGCTCTCCGATCTTATTCGTCAAATTTCATCAGCAGCAGGGCGATCAAGGTCACGAGCCCGGCCGCGGATAGATAGTACCCCACATAGGCGATACCGAAACGCGAAGCCAAGGAGGTGGCAATCGACGGCGCGAGCGAGGCGCCGAGTATGCCCGCAAAATTGAACGCCAGCGACGTGCCCGTGTAGCGCACTGCGGTGGGGAACAGGGTCGCTAAGGCGCTGCCCAACGGGCCATACGTCAAGCCGCTCACGGCGAAGCCGAGCACCAGAAACAGCAGCACGCCGGTCGTATTGTGAGCCGAGAACAGTGCTTCAAAGGTGAAACCGAACGCTATGGTGAGCACCGTGGCGATCACCAGCATGGTGCGGCCGCCGATACGATCGGCGAACAGCCCGGCGAAGGGGATGGTGAGCCCAAAGAACAGCACGCCGATCATTTGTAGAATCAGGAACGGCTGGCGGCCGAATCCCAGCGCGTTGGTAGCCCAGCCAAGCGCAAATACCGTCATCAGATAAAACACCACGAAGGTGCAAGTCGCGCCGAGCGTCCCCAAGAGGAGCCGTAATGGATACTTGGAGATGACCACCAGGAACGGTACCCGCACGCGCTCACCCTGCGCAAGGCTGTGTTTGAAGGCGGGCGTCTCGACCAACTGCAGGCGTATGTAGAGCCCGACCAGCACCAAGGCGGCACTGGCCAGAAACGGCAGGCGCCAGCCCCAACTGAACAGCTCGGCCTCGGTCAAAGTGTTGGTCATGAGCAAAAATGCGCCCGTGGAGCACAAGAACCCCAGGGGGGCGCCGAGTTGCGGGAACATGCCGTACCAGCCGTGCTTGCCCGGCGGCGCATTTTCCGTCGCCAGCAGGACGGCGCCGCCCCATTCGCCACCCAGCCCCAAACCCTGACCCAATCTGCAAAGCGCCAGTAAAAACGCCGCCCAGATGCCGATGGACGAGTACGTCGGCAACAGTCCGATGAGCACAGTGGACACGCCCATGGTCAGCAACGCCGTGACCAAGGTCGCCTTGCGCCCGATTCGATCGCCGAAGTGTCCAAATAAGGCCGAGCCGATCGGACGCGCAAAGAAAGCCAGCGCGAACGTCGCAAACGACTGCAGCATGGCGGTGGTCGGATCGCTCTTCGGAAAGAACAGCTTGGGAAACACCAGCACGGCGGCCGTGGCGTAGATGTAGAAGTCGAAAAACTCGATCGTGGTGCCGACGAGACTTGCAAACAGAATGCGGCGCGTTTGCAGCGCGTCGGGCTGGGGTATCGAGTCGGGCAAAGCTGAGGAACTCCAAGCGAACCGGTTGCGGAGATTCCTAATGTTACTACAGCGCGCGGCTGTACCATGCTACGTCGAGTTGCTGTCGAACGGCGCCTACGTGAGGATTGCAATGCGCATCAAATCCGCTGATTTTCGGGTACGGCAAGCAGCGCAGGTCGACCTCAAAAAGTGGCCGACCATCGTGCCACCCGTGTACCAGACCAATGAGCAGTATGAAGAACTGCTGCGCAAGCACGTCAAAGCCCTGAGCGCACAGCAGGAGCTGCTCTACGCCTCGGACCGCTATGCGCTACTGTTGATCTTTCAGGCGATGGATGCCGCCGGCAAGGACGGCGCGATTCAGCACGTCATGTCGGGTGTCAACCCGCAGGGTTGCCAGGTATTCAGCTTCAAGCATCCGAGCGCGACGGAACTCAAGCATGATTTTCTTTGGCGCACCACTCGCGATCTGCCGGAGCGTGGGCGAATCGGAATTTTCAACCGCTCCTACTACGAGGAAGTGCTGATTGCACGCGTGCATCCGGAAATTCTGCACGCCGAGGGCCTGTTCGACCAATCGGATGAAAGGTCAGTCTGGCAGGACCGTTACCGCTCCATCGTGGATTTGGAAAGGCACTTGCATCGCAACGGCACGCGCATCATCAAGTTCTTCCTGCATCTTTCCAAGGAAGAACAGCGCAAGCGATTCCTCGACCGCATCGACAAGCCCGAGAAGAATTGGAAATTCAGCATCGCGGATGTCGAGGAGAGGCAGTATTGGAAGCGCTATATGCGCGCCTATGAGAAGGCTTTGAGCGCCACCAGCACCAAGCACGCTCCCTGGTATGTCGTGCCCGCCGACGACAAGCTCAACAGCCGCCTAATCGTGTCGCGAATTCTGCTCGACACGATCGAGGCTCTGCAATTAAGTTATCCGAAAACCACCGCGGCGCGGCGCCGTGAATTGCTGATGCTGCGCAAGGAGCTGGCGATATAAAGCTAACTTTTGCGGGAACCGACCACGATGAGCACCACCCCGGCGGCCAGCGCCGCGGCGCCCGTCCAGGGCGGGATCGAATGCTGCTGCGATACTTTGGCTTCCACATCGCCGATCTTGAACACGCTCTTTTCGCTGGAATAGGACGCTCCCCTGATGAGCACGAAAAGTCCGCCGGCAATCAGAATGGCGCCGACGATTTGCAGAATTCGCATGTCCTTCCCCTTTGGCAGCATCTGGTGAGCCGCCAGTGTAATCGCTGCGGGGCAGGCGCGCGATGCGATTGCTGTGAGCTTGGCCTAGTCCAGCGCCGGCGCTCCGGCAATGGTGGTCAATGCCGCGGTGGCCGCCAAAATCAGCACACCGAGCATCAGTTCCAATTGAAGGGAGGTACGCAAGCTGCTCACGGCGCCCGCGTCACCGGCCAACAATCGCGGCGTCAAGCGCAATTTATTGAAGGCAGCGCAGCACAGGAGAACGGCAACGAACCCGAGCTTGCAGAGGGCTATGCGGCCGTAATCACTGCTCCACAGCTGCGCAACACCGCCCAACAGCAGCGACAACAACCACAGGGCTGCGGCCATCATCCCGGCCACCACGTAAATTGCAGCGGCGCCGAAGCGCGCTGTCGGAGCCGCGATCCGCGAGATGTCGCCGTGGCCGGAGACGATGAGCAGGGGCGCCAATGCACCCAACCAGAACGCGGCTCCCAGCAGGTGCACGCCGAGGAGAAAGGGTGAAATATCCGCCTCGAGCAGGCGTGCATGTCCGGTCCACGCAAACGAGGTCGCGGCCATGGCGGCGCCGAGCATGGCGAACCAGGCAGGCCGCTGCGACAGCATACCCACCGCTACCAGCAGCAGCCCGGCGGCGCGAACTGCATTGTCGCGTGCCGCGCCCGCCTGCCATGCCAGGTGTAGCAGCGATCCGTCCAGCATCCCCGCCGCCGCACCGCGCATGGAGCCGGCAGTGATCAGCAGCTGCACGGCGCCGCCGCATAGCGACAGCACGGCCAGTGCAAACACGATGCGACGAATCCTGCGGCGATGCGCCTCCACCAACAGCCCATGACAATAACGCAGAAACCATGCCGCGCCGGCGGCGTTAAGAGTCGCCGCGTAGGTCACGGTCTTGGACCCGATTGCCAACGCATCCCAGACGCTAAGCGCCACCGGGACCCACGATCGCGAACGAGAACGCGCCCCTGGTCACATGACCGTCCTTAGGCGATAGAGCGCTCCATTGGACCAAATACTTTCCGGCGGCGAGCGCCGGCAGCGACACCGTGACTTGGACCGCCGCCGCCGCGCTACGATCGACCGTCACGGGAATCTCCTTGCCGTCGACGGACAGCGTCAAAACCGCCAACCGTGCTTCCTCATTGAAAGTCAGCGTCAGCGTTTTCGGCGCAACACGCAGCTCGGCATTCGCGGCCGGCAACGTGCTGCGTAGCTTGGCGTGTCCGCCGGCCTGACCGGCCAGGATCATTGCACAAACGGCGGCCAATATCCGCTGCTTCAGCATGTTGAATCTCCTAAAGTCCTCGAGGTTGACATGATTGCCAAGCGTATCCCAAGACCTGCCCCGATCACCTGTATAATTCAGCGCGCGATGCTATGTAACATGCGAATGGCGTTTGCGATCTTGATGGCCCTCCTCGTTTCATCCTCACCTGATATCTCGGCGCATTGC
>JANYIY010000426.1 GCA_025358615.1 Gammaproteobacteria bacterium
TCTTGAATCTGCGCATGCGCAATGAACTCTTGCGCGTGCTCAGCGAAGAGCACCATACCGTGCTGCTCATCACGCACGATGTGGAGGAAGCCATCCATCTGGCTGATCGCGTCATGGTCTTGTCGCAGCGCCCGGCAAAAATACAGGCATGCTTTGAGGTGCGCATACCGCATCCGCGCAAGCTCTCGAGTCCGGCGGTGCAGGAATTGCGCGAGGCCATACTGCGCGAGCTCGGCGTCGAACAAGCGCTCGACTAACGCATCGCCGGCGGGTCAATGGACGACGCTTATAGCCTTTAGTTTGTCGGCCGTCGTATGATAGCGCTACCAGTACGCCGATGTGAGCCGGGATGCAAGACTTTCATTTGTTACACTAGTATGGCCACGCCAAAACTGAGGTAGAAGTGAAGAGGACGCCGAGACGCAGCCGCAATGCGCTGACCATGCATAAAGTTGCGAAGCATGTGGGCGTCTCACCCATGACGGTGTCGCGCGTCATCAGCGGTGACGCCAATGTCAGAGCCGAAACCATGCAGCGCGTGCAGCGCGCGATCAAGCAGCTTGGATACACGCCAAATGTGGCGGCCCGCAATCTAGCGAAGGCGGCGACGGTACACCTCGGGTTGTTGTACAACAATCCGAGCGCCGCGTACCTCAACGAGCTGTTGGTGGGAGTGTTGGAACAAAGCAGCCATGCGGGCTGCCAAATCGTTCTGGAAAAATGCGGTGCCCGCAATGAGCGGGCGGCGATCGAGCGGCTGTTGCGCGACGGCATCGGCGGCATCATTCTGCCGCCGCCTTTGTCGGATTCAAAGGTGGCTTTGGCGGCACTGCGCGCCGCGAAGATTCCCTTCATTGCGGTGGCCACCGGCCGGCCCGAAGTGGCAGGGCTGTCGGTGCGCATCAATGACTTCGAAGCAGCAGCGGCCATGACGCGCTACCTCCTGTCCCTCGGGCATCGAAACATAGGTTTCATCGTGGGTGCTCCCAATCAAACCGCCAGCGAGCAGCGCCAGGCGGGATTCAAAGCGGCGCTGCGCGAAGCCGGCTTGCCGGTGCACGCCGAGTGGGTCAAGCAAGGGACGTTTACCTACCGCTCGGGACTGACGGCCGCCGAGCAGATTCTCAATTCGGCGCCGCGTCCCACCGCGATCTTTGCCAGCAACGATGACATGGCTGCCGCCGCGATCGCAATGGCGCATCGCGTGGGGCTGGATGTTCCCAAGGACCTGACCATCGTCGGCTTCGATGACACGCCGCTGGCCACCACCATCTGGCCGGCGCTGACCACCGTGCGTCAGCCGGTAGCGGCAATGGCAAAAAAGGCCGTCGAACTGCTGTTGGAGGAAATCCGACTGCGCCGCCTCGGCGCGACTCTCGAGCCGCTGCTGCATTTCATGAACTTTACGTTGGTCAAGCGGGAGTCCTCGGCGGCCATCTAGTGCCTCGACTGCGCCGCCCCGTCAATTGACGCCCGCCGGTTGATAGCGCTACCATGCTGCGCCGCAGGCTGGATAAAGCCCCGATGCTCGGACATTGGGAAAGGGGGAGATCATTAAACAAAACAGCACCTCGCTGGTCATTGGCCTGACCTTCGTCGCCACCTTGGGCGGCCTTTTGTTCGGCTACGACACGGCAGTGATTTCCGGGGCGGTCAGCTCCATCGACGCGAATTTCATTGATCCGCAGCACCTGTCCGAGACCGCGCGCAGCAGCCTGTCGGGCTGGACCATATCGAGCGCGCTGTTTGGCTGCATCATCGGCGTCATCGTCGCGGGATGGGTGTCGAATGCCATCGGCCGCAAGGGCGGCATGATGGTCGTTGGGGTGCTTTTCCTGATCTCCGCGGCGGGTTCAGCCTATCCCGAATTAGGATTGGGTCCCGTCGGCGGTATGGGCCCGAAGGCGCTCACGCCCTTCATCCTGTATCGCATACTGTGCGGCGTCGGCGTCGGCATTGCGTCGATGCTCTCGCCCCTGTACATCGCAGAGATCGCACCCAGCCAAATTCGCGGCCGGCTGGTGTCATTCAATCAGCTGTCCATCGTCGGCGGCATCTTGCTGGTGTATTTCGTCAACTGGGCCATTGCCGCGCAGGGCGATGAGACCTGGATTAGAACCACCGGCTGGCGGCTGATGTTGGTCTCCGAGGCTGTTCCCGCCGTATTGTTTTTGGCGCTGCTCACACTGGTTCCCGACACGCCGCGCTGGTATGTGATGAAGGGGCGCAGCGACAAGGCGCTAGCGGTGCTGACGCGGCTGGCGGACGAAGCTGAAGCGCGGGTGACCATCAAGGAAATCGAGAACTCACTGGTTGTGCCTACGACCGGGACCAATCTGTTTGCCTTTGGTAGTCTGGTGATCGTGGCCGGCATCATGCTCTCGGTGTTCCAGCAGTTCGTCGGCATCAATGCGGTGCTGTACTACGCACCGCTGATGTTCAAAAATTTGG
>JANYIY010000429.1 GCA_025358615.1 Gammaproteobacteria bacterium
GGTAGATAAAGCCCGAATCCTTCGCCAGTTCCTGCTTCGGCCGGTTGACCTTCTTCGCTGGCGCCTTGCCCGCGGCAGGAACGCTGACGGGGGTCTCGATGCACCACAGGGTCCCGGAATCGCCGGGTATGGTTTTCAGCGGCAGATTGCCCACACCGCCGATGAGAAAGTCGGACACGTAGTCCACGCCGCCCATGGTTCTATAACGGTAGAAAAGTGCCTTGATCTCGCCCTGCAAATCGCCCGAGTGCGCCCCGTGCGCCACGGCGGGCGTGCCAATCCAATCCAAACTCGCCGTGTGCGAGTTGAATTCGGCGACCGGACCCAGCAAACCCAATCCAAATACTTGCGCGGTCCAGCCTGATATATCGTCCATCTCGATCAATCCAACATCGAGATTTCCGCGGGTCGTCGGCCCCGGGAGACCCGGATACAGCGTTTCGCAAGGTACATCGCGACGCGAGCGATTGGCAGATACACCAATACGCCGCCCGTCACCCTGCAAAAGAGTGAACACGTCGCTGCCTGCCGTACCGGCAACGTGTTGATTCGTTAGCGCGAAGTGGCGTGCTCCATCCGTCACGACGCAGCCGATGGAGCCCACATGCTCCTTTCCTTGGACATCGATGTAGATGGGATAGCCGCCGCCGATGGTCCGTGAACTGAATTGATACCCCAGCAGTCGCGTGTCCGCGCCCTTCCACAGCGAGGCTTGAATCACGCACGTGGGTACAACCCTGCCGTCCGGCAGATAGAGGAAGGGAGGAACCAGCTGGTTATGTGTTGCGGCACGCCGCAACTCCGACGGCGGCAGCCATTCCGTCACGAATACCAGCACGCATGGCCAGGACCATTTCTTGACCTCGGTGTTTTCCATGGTCCGCGCCGTTGCCTTTTTGCCTCTGTCTGCGCGTGCGGCATCGATCGTCGGATGGTATTTTTCATAGTCCCAATCGTGTTCGCGGATGCGATATAACCCAATGGCGGTGGCGAATACGTTTTCCATTTGCATCAAATGGACGTGGTAGGCCTCGCGCGCGTCCAGCAGGTCTTTGATGGACAGTGACGCAAAGCTTCGGCGATAGGGATTGAGGGGGTTTAGCATGTTCATCCTCTCCTTGGTTGAAACGCTTGCAATTTTTGCTACGCGGCATCGCACGGTGGGTTGCTTGCCGCGCAGCTACATTACCGAATCCTTCCGCAAGTATCCATGGTATCCGCGCTACATGACAGTCAATGCGTGATCGCAGAATAAAAAATCAATTCAGCAGCGATCAGCGGCCCCATTGACCTGGAAAAAGGCGCGACCTTTACTCAACAGCTGGCGGCGGCGAATCGCAAACAGCAGTCCGGCGGTTCATCGATAAAGACCACGAAGACGAAGCAGAAGTAATCTGCGGATTGTTGCCAGCGGCACAGGTGTTGCAGGCATTTTGTAGCGGTTGCGCGCTCATCGCGCTAGGCTGCGTATGCCATGCGCGTTCTACTCGCCACTCCGCCGATGATCCAGCTCAATACGCCCTATCCTGCGACGGCATATTTGACCGGCTTTCTGCGCTTGCACGCAACCCGCCTCGGGCTCGAAATCATGCAAGCTGACACGTCGCTCAGTTTGTTCCTTCGCCTGTTCTCAGCGCCACTGCTTGCGCGTATGTCCAACGAACTGAATGTGCGCGCCCGCAAGCTCGGCAAGCGCGCTGCCGTGCCACCGTCGATCAAACAATTTCTGGCCCATGCCGACCGTTACATCGAGACGGTGGAGCCCGCCATTCGATTCCTGCAAGGCCGCGATCCGAGCCTGGCATTTCGCATCATCGGGCGCTCGTTTCTTCCCGAGGGTCCGCGCTTCGAACATTTGAGCCCGCCGCCGACGGCAGAGCACGCGGCGCTTGACCAGCAGCTGTTGTCCGCCTTTGGCGCCTTGGGCTCAACCGAGCAGGCGCGATACCTGGCGAGCCTGTACGTCGATGACCTCGCCGATGTTTGGCGACAGGGCATCGACCCGCGCTTTGAGTTCGCACGCTACGGCGAACGCCTGGCTGCGAGCGCCGCCTCGTTTGATCCGCTACATGAGGCCCTGTCGGGTGAGGCAACCCTCATCGACACCACGCTGGATGACCTCACACTGGAACTCGTCAACTCAAGGCGCCCGGACGTCGTTGCCTTGACCGCGCCGTTTCCCGGCAACGTTTACGGCGCATTTCGGATGGCGCGGGTTATTCGTGCGGTAATGCCCAAAACGACGCTGATCCTCGGCGGTGGCTGGGTCAACACCGAACTGCGCGGCTTGCGCGAACCGCGCGTGTTCGACTACTTCGACTACGTAACACTCGACGATGGCGAACGCCCGTTACTGAATCTGTTGACTCGCTTAAGCGGTCACCAGGCGTCGCTGGTGCGCACCTATGTGCGCCGCGGCAACGCGGTCGTGCTCGAGAACGATGTGACGCAGCACGACATCGCCCAACGTGACACGGGCATACCGACCTACGACGGCTTACCGCTAGAGCAATACGTGTCCCTGATGGAAATGATGAATCCCATGCATCGTCTCTGGTCGGACGGTCGCTGGAACAAGATTACGTTGGCGCATGGCTGTTACTGGAAGAAGTGCTCGTTCTGCGACGTCTCCCTCGACTACATCGGCCGTTACGATCGGCCCGGCACGGACCTCATCATGGAACGCATTCGCGGTCTGATCAAGGAAACCGGCCAGACGGGCTTCCACCTCGTGGATGAGGCGGCACCGCCGGCGGTGATGCGTGCACTCGCGAAGCGGCTGATTGCCGATAAGCTCAAGGTCACGTGGTGGGGCAACATACGCTTCGAAAAGGCATTTACCCCCGAGCATTGTCGGCTGCTCGCCGACGCCGGCTGCGTGGCAGTGAGCGGCGGGCTCGAAGTTGCCTCGGATCGATTGCTCGAACTCATGAAGAAAGGCGTCACGGTAGAGCAAGTGGCGCGCGTCACGCGGGCGTTTACCGATGCCGGGATCATGGTGCATGCCTACTTAATGTACGGATTTCCGACGGAGACGACACAGGACACCATCGACGCACTCGATCGCGTGCGTCAGCTGTTCGCCGCCGGCTGCATCCAATCGGCATACTGGCATCGTTTTGCGGCCACGGCGCATTCGCCCATTGGCCTGAACCCGGAGAAATTCGGTATCACTCTGCGCACTCCGCCAAGCATCACGTTCGCGCACAACGACCTCGCGTTTGACGATCCGGTGGGTACCGATCATGACTATTTAGGCAAAGGCTTACGAAAAGCACTCTACAGTTACATGCACGGCGCCGGTCTGGATCAAGATGTGCGCGTTTGGTTCGAGCCGCCCCACGATGGCCCTCGCAACGCAGGTCGGCAACGTCGCAGCCGCGCTGCGTCCTATTCAGTCCCCGCCACAACCGTG
This sequence comes from Gammaproteobacteria bacterium, assembly GCA_025358615.1. Classification (GTDB taxonomy): domain Bacteria; phylum Pseudomonadota; class Gammaproteobacteria; order Steroidobacterales; family Steroidobacteraceae; genus Bog-1198. The sequence continues at coordinate 3,416 of JANYIY010000429.1, forward strand.
CCGGCCACCATGATTGAGCAGTATCTGGCTTAAGACGGCACACGTGCTGATTGCCTTTAATAAGCCGTTCGGTGTCATCTGCAAGTTCCGCCCCGAAGCGGGCCGCCGCACGCTAGTCGACTTCATTTCGGATAGAAACGTGTATCCCGCGGGGCGACTCGATACTGACAGCGAAGGATTGCTGCTCTTGACGGATAACGGCGTATTGCAGGCACGCATCTCGAACCCTCGTGACAAACTCACGAAAGTCTATTGGGCCCAGGTGGAAGGCGCACCGAGCGCCGCGGCGCTGCTGGCACTCCGTGAAGGCGTGACGTTGAGCGACTTCAAGACAAAACCTGCCGGCGCACGCATCATCGACACGCCCGATAACCTCTGGCCACGTGATCCGCCGATTCGCTATCGAGCGAAGATTCCGACGGCGTGGCTCGAATTGACGCTGCGCGAAGGCAAGAACCGCCAGGTCCGACGCATGACGGCACATGCGGGCTTCCCGACATTGCGCCTGGTACGAGCGCGCGTCGGCGAGGTCACGGTGGAGGGCTTAGCGCCCGGCGAGTGGCGCGAAATTGACGCGGGCTCACCGTGGGCTGCGCGGTGACGCGCGCAGCGCCTTGCCGGGATGATGACCGGTTGGCTTGCCGTCATCGATTACGAAGGTGCCGGACACCATGACCGCTGGAATCCCGAGCGGTGTCGCTTCGGGGGATTCGACAGTCGCGCGGTCGATGACCAAGGCCGGATCGAAAATCACCAGATCCGCCACGTAGTTTGCAGCGACGCTGCCTCGATCGGACAGTTTTAGCCGCTGTGCCGGCACCTGGGTCATGCGATGGATCACGGCGCTCAACGGCGCGACGTGTTGTTCCCTCACATAGCGGCCCAGCACGCGCGGAAAGGTGCCGGCGCCCCGCGGGTGAGCTCCGTGCAATTCGCCGTCGGTGCAGAAGGCGATCTCGGGCCGCGAGATGAACCACTTCACGTCGGCCTCAGTCATGGAGGTGGCGATGATGTCCTCGAGCTGCTGGTCGGAATTGACTTCGGCCTCGGTGGCCTTGACGATGCGCATATACGCCTCAACCGGGCTGATCTTCCAGAACTGCGCGATCTGCTCCAGCGTCTTACCATTCAGAGCAGGCTCCGGGGCATAGTGAGCCAAGCGGATCGCGCCGGCGCCGCCATTGTCGGCGAGTGCGCGCTCGACCTTCTGCGGATTAAAGAAATCCCGGTCGGGCATGATCACGCGGATCGTCGAATGCCAGTAAGTATAGGGATAGACATCGGCCCACAGCGTGATGTGATCACGCGCCGCCACCTCGAAATAGTGCGGCATACGCTGCGCCGCCAAATTCCACACGCCGGTCGATCCCAGCTTGATGTGAGTGATCTCGACCGGCAAGCGCGCCTCACGTCCTATGGTGAGGACCTCATCGAAGGAGTCGAATACACGATCGGTCTCGTCGCGCACATGACTGATGTAGAAGCCGCCCGCCGCTGCCGCCACCTTCGACAGCTCGATCACTTCCTGGGTAGTGGAGAAGTGCGCCTGCTCGTACTCGAGACCAGTCGACAGTCCGAAGCCGCCGGCCGCCAGTTCCTGGCCAAGCAAGGACTTCATCCGGGCGAGCTCCGCTTCGGTCGAAGGACGGTACAGATCCTTGCCCATCACCTGTTCTCGCAACGTCGCCTGACCGACCATGCTGGTAACGTTGAGTGCCGCAGGGGTCGCGTCGAGTTTCGACAGCCAGCTTGCCAGTGGGAAGTTCGACTCGCCATCCTGCCCGACCACCATCGTCGTGATCCCTTGCCGCGTCTGAGTCGCCGCGTCCAGATCCTTAAGCAACCCGCGGTCGGCGTGGCTGTGCATGTCGATGAAGCCCGGTGCAAGCGCCAACCCATGTAGATCGCGCACCGTTTCGCCCGGCAAAGGCTTAAGCGTCGTCGCGACCGCCGCAATTCGCTCGCCGACGATACGCACGTCGGCGGTGACCGGGGCCTTGCCACTGCCGTCGTAGAGGGTGGCATGGCGAAGCAGCACATTTTCCGCGTGCGCGCTGCTCCATCCCAGCGCAAGCAAAGCGCTGCCGAGGATTTGAATCGACTTCATCGTGCCATCCCCCAAAATACTTGTAAGCGGTTCACGCTGGTGCGCCCATGGTGCCGCATCTGGCCGCAAATACAACAAAGTTCTTACGGCTTAGGGTCTTATCCTGTCCCGGCCTGCCGTGGGTTGAGCCCGGTAGTTGGACCAATAGCTCGCTGCATTTGTCCTCAATATGCCCGCCAATTCGAGTCGGCGGATCGAGAGCGTGGTGAGTACAATGCCGCGCATGGTCGATTTAGCACATTCTCTGCATCGCATTTTCGGATTTACCGCCTTCCGGCCCGGCCAGGAGGCCGTCGTTAAAGATGCCCTCGCCGGACGGGACGTCATTGCGCTGATGCCCACCGGCGGCGGAAAGTCTCTTTGTTTTCAACTGCCGGCGCTGCTGCAGGCGGGCGTCACTCTGGTGGTGTCACCGTTGATCGCCCTCATGCAGGACCAGGTGCGGCTGCTCGAAGACAACGGTATCGCTGCCACCTTCATCAACTCATCGTTGCCCAGAGAAGCGGTGCAGCAGCGGATCGCGGCGATGCTCCGTGGAGCCTTTAAGCTCGTGTATCTGGCGCCTGAACGGCTGCTTATGAGCGATTTTCTCACGGGTCCCTTGGAGCAGCTTGCGGCAAAGCCAGGGATCAACGCCTTCGTCATCGATGAGGCGCATTGCGTGTCCGAATGGGGACATGACTTCAGGCCCGAGTATCGTCAGCTGTCGACGCTTCGCCGACGCCATCCACGCGTTGCCATACTGGCCTTTACCGCCACGGCCACCTCTCGGGTACGTTCGGACATCATCGCGCAGCTGGCGTTACGCGAACCCGCCGTGCACCTCTCGAGCTTCAACCGGCCCAATCTTTTCTACGATGTGCATCAGAAAGACGCCGGTACCTATGCAGCGCTGTTGCGGCTCGTAAGAGCCGGCGGCTCCGGCATCGTCTATTGCCTGTCGCGCAAGCGTGTCGAGGAAATCTGCGAACAGCTGACGTCCGACGGCATCGCCGCACGGCCTTACCACGCCGGTTTGGATGCCGAGGTGCGCCGCGCGAATCAGGACGCCTTCATCCGCGACGATGTGCAGGTCATCGTCGCTACCGTCGCCTTCGGCATGGGCATCAACAAACCCGACGTACGATGGGTCGTGCACTACGATCTGCCGCGCACCCTTGAGGGTTACTACCAGGAATCGGGGCGGGCCGGACGGGATGGAGACCCGGCACGCTGCACGCTGTTCTTCGGCGCGGCCGATATTCGGACTGCGGATTTTCTGATCCAGCAGAAGGTCGACCCGGACAGCGGCGAGCCGCTGGAAGAAGAGCAGCGCATCGCCCGGCAACAGCTGCGCCAGGTCTTGAACTACGCCGAGGCCACCGAATGCCGGCGCGCCATCCAGCTGCGCTACCTTGGCGAGGAGTACACGCCGCCCTGCGGTACCTGTGACAACTGCTGCGAGCCACGAAAACTCGAGGACCGGACTCTCGAAGCCAAGCAGCTGCTCTCGTGCGTGGCGCGGCTGGCGCAGCGTCATGAGCGTTTCGGCGCGGCACACGTCATCGAGATACTGCGCGGCAGCCGCTCCGCGCGTGTGATTTCGCGCAATCACGATGAGTTGAGCGTCCACGGCATCGGCAAGAACCATTCCACTCAGGAGTGGCGCAATCTCATCCGTGCGCTACTGCATCAAGGCCTGCTTGCGGAAACGCAAGACGGATACCCGGTGCTGCTCCTCAACGCAGAAAGCTGGCGGGTGCTCAAGGAAGAACGCTCAGTGCAGGTGGCTCGTGCGGCACGCGCCACTACATCGGCACGGCGGGAAAGCGCCTCGGCGACAGCCGCCTCACTCGACAACGGCGACAGGAGCGTATTCGAAGTGTTGCGTGCGCTGCGTAAACAGCTGGCCGATGAGCACGGGCTTCCCCCCTACGTGATCTTCCACGATGCGACTCTGCGCGAGATGGCCCAACAGCGTCCTACGACGCTGCATGAGTTTTCGGGCATCCGAGGCATCGGCGAGGGCAAGCTAGCCCGTTATGCAGAACGCTTCATCGAAGCGATTCGGCAAGCTACCTAGCATCATCATGACATGGTAGCCGGCGGCCCTCGCCATAAATGCCACTGACCGCCGGTTGGATTCATCCCCGCGTTCGGGGAAGGGCGGCGTGGAAACCGCGCTCCCTTTGCCGCTTCCGCCGGCACGAATTTGCCTGGACATCGATCTTCATGCTGCCGCCGTCCGCAGCGATGGTCGCCGTTGCAACGGGGGTCGCCGCATCAGCGTCCTTAATCGATGTAGCGTCCCCATAAGTGGCCGCAAAATAAGCGGCCAGCAGCTTGATTTCCGACTCATCGATCGGTGCGCCGTAAGCATGCTGCATCTTGACCATTTCCGCCGTCCATTGTGTCAGCGACATATGCGGAGGCTGCAGGTTGATGTAGTCGGAGGAATGACAGATTGCGCACTTCTGCAGCGCGATCGTATAGCCAGGCAACTCCGACGGCCGCAGTGCAGCTCCTTCCAGCGGCAGCTTTATTTCGTGAATATTTCCCGTTGCAGCACCTGCAGACATGCTCAACACAACGTTGCCGAAAACCAGAAGCACGGCAGCGCCGCTGAGTCGAGGGTGGATCACCTTGCGTTTGGCGTGCATGTTAGGCGACCACTACTTTCAGCGATTCGATCACGTTTCGAGCGTAGCCGCCGGGATTCCAACTAGCCTGCTCGGGTTGAACCTCACCCTGGTTGCTGGTGGCGCGCACACGCAGTTCCAATGGCCCGCGCTCGCGCGGAGTGATGGATAAAGACCATTGGCGAAACGAGTACTTGCCCAAACTCTCAGCCAACCGGGCTTCGCGCCATCGCCGTCCACCATCGTCCGACAGTTCCACTTTTCTGATTCCCGTACCGCCGTCGAAGGCGATCCCTTTAACCAGCGCCGCGTGTCCCATTCTCATGATCGCGTTGTTGGATAAACTCGTGATGAACGAACGGACTTTCAGCCGAGAAATCGGCCGTGTCGAGGCCGGCGATGTGCCCGGCGCGACACAGGTGCATTCATTGTCCGGCACCCGATATGCGGTAGTCATGAAGAACGCGTCGTGGCCGGTAAAGGGCGCATCGAGTACTTCAATGTCCGACAGGTGCTTAACCCGGTACGTGCCGAAGTAGCCGGGCACGATGAGTTTCAGCGGATAGCCGTTCAAGAACGGCAACTCCTCGCCGTTCATGTTCCACGCCAACAGCACATCGGAGTTGAGTGCCAGTTCGACGCCCAGCGCCTTGATGAAGTCTGGCGTGCTCGGCAACACGGGCGTATCCAACCCGTTGAAGGTCACCTGTTTCGCGTTGGCAGCAAGGCCGGCCTTCTCGAGCACGGCTTTTAGCGGCACGCCCACCCATCGCGCATCGCCCATGGAACCGTTGCCGAGTTGCGCGCCGAACACCCGCGGAGTCGAATGGCCGCGGCTGTTGCCGGAGCACTGATTGACCGCCACGATTTCTACGGGTGCCCCCAGCGCTTTGATCTCATCGAGCGATAGCGCCAGTTGCCGCTCGACTTTACCGCGCACATTAAGCCGATAGGTTGTGGGATCGATCGACAGAGGAATGTTGGCCAGGTGATAGCGCACAAAAAAAGCATCGTTCGCAGTGATGGCGCCCTCGTTGAAGGCAGTGAATGGAGTCTCCAAGTGCGGGGGCCGCGTCGTGATGCGCAGCAGCGGCCGTTTCTGCGGGTAGGCGATGAGTTCCCGCGTGCCGTTATCAAACGGCAGACTTTCCGCAGCAGCAAACCCGCGCCGGGCGAGCGCGAGCGTCGAGAGTCCGGCAATGGAGTCACGCAAGAATCGCCGACGACCCATACCGTTGAGTAGCGTTTTCATACTCGGCTTCCGCTCCTTAGTATCCATTTTGGGCATGTTACTACCCGGAACAGGTTGGCCAGCGAGCCAATCTTGTTCTTACCAGGGTCAAGACGCAAATTGCTTAAAGGCGACTCCGAAACGATTCGCAAGCCGGGTCTCCTTGGGACCTCAGCTTGAAAAATAACAACGAAACCAGGGCGATGACCGCCGCACCCAGCGCATTGACGACCCCGGATTCGCGATTGATCGGCCACAGCAGTGCGGCGCCCGCGAGAAGGATGACGGCGACGACGCCCATCGCGGGCAACGCCGCGGCCACGCCCCGCCGGTCTTGCCGGTCGAATCGCTTCACCGCGGCCGCGCAAATGATCCCGTAAGGAATCAGCCACAGCAGCACCATGACGTTGGTGAGGTCAATGGTCGATTGGATGGGCGCCGCCCTTGTCCAAAAGATCATGGCGATCGGTAACCCGATGCTCAGGATGGACAGAAAGATGACCGCGCAGTGCAGGGAACCGAAACGCGGATGACGCCGCCCCAACACGGCGGGAAGAAACCCGTCACGGGCGGCAGTCGCCACGATGAGAGCGGCAATGTTGAACCAACCAATGAAGGCCGCCATCCCGGCCATGGCGAGTACCACGTCGGACGCGGCGGCAGCGGCCGGGATGCCTCCGGCGATGGCCTGGATTCGGGTGGGCGATTCGCCCGCGTCCACGATGGCTGAAATTTCGGTCGTCATCAGCGCCAAGAGCGCAATCCGGGGGTTCACGCGATGCGCCATCGCCCCTACCCCCAGCGCACCCGCCAATCCCGCGAAATTGAGCAGCGTCAACGCCTGGGTGACGCTGGCCGCCGGTATCGATTGATACGGACCGATGGGCGCGAGATACGTCCACAAAGCGCCTTGTCCTGCGAAGAAAATGAACAGGGCAACAATGGCCAATATCCCGGCCGGCGGGTAAGACCCCAAGCCCCGGCGCAGGATGGCCGGCGGCGGCAGCAGTGAATGTCTTGGCAACAGCGGGCACAGCGCAAATCCGAGCATGGATGCGAGCGTCAAAACCAGGAACGGCGCGCGCTCCCTGCATTCGGCATTGAGGTTGTGGCAGTTCCCTATCCTGGTTTGGTGTGTAACTCGTCGTTTTGCATGAGCGTAGCGATTCGCAGCAGCCCGCGTCCGTCTCGTTTGGCGATATAACAGGCTTTGTCTGCGGCGTCTAACCAAGACTTCTCGTCGGCCATGTCCCTGTTCATGGCCAGGCCGATGCTCGCACCGATAGTGTAGCGCGATCCTTTCCATTCAATTTCCATCGGGTTGAGTACCCGCAATAGCTGTTGGCCAATGTCCGTCGCGCGGTCCTCGGGGCAGTTATCAAGAACAATGGCAAATTCATCGCCTCCCAGTCGCCCGACAATGTCTGACAAGCGCACCGCGAGCCGGCAGGCCTCGGCGACCTTGCATAGCACAGCATCGCCAGCCGCATGGCCGGCTGCATCATTCACGGCTTTGAATCGATCCAGGTCGATCGCCATGACAGCGGCGGGGCGGTCCAAGTGACGAGCCTTCGCGAACGCAGTGCGAAGCCGCTCCTCAAACTCGGCCCGATTACTTATTCCGGTGAGAGGATCACGCATAGCGCGGTGTTGCAACTCGCGGGTGCGATCGACATCGAGCGTTACATCATGAAACACGATGACCATGCCGCTCAACTCACCCGTCGTTTCCAACACAGGAGAGACGATGTCGGTCACGCGACAAAAGGTCCCGTCGGCCCGAATTAGCAAACAGGCTCGCTCGCGCCGAAACACCTTTTTATGCAGTGCGCTTTGACCCATCAAATTCGCGGCAGCCTTGGAGGTTTCAGGATCCAATAGATGGATAACCTCGTCAACGCGGCGACCCTCAACCGCGTTCATATCCAAGCCCAATAGGGACTCGGCCGCGGCATTGATATAGGTAATGTGCGTTTGCGCATCCGTCGTGATGACGGCGTCGTCAATGGACTGCAACGTAATCCTCAATCGTTCGCGCTCGTCGGCGAGCTTTTCCTCCGCGTGTCGCCGCGCTTCGAGGCTTTCGATTTGCGCAATCAAATGGATCGGCAAACCCTCCTCATCGCGCAGGGCGGAGACGGCCACTTGAGTCCACACCCAGTGCCCATCCTTATGTTGAAAGCTGCGCACGATACCGTAGGAACCAATCTCGCCGGACAGGAGCCGCTTCCAGCGAGCTTCGCTTTCCCTCCGTTCCTCGGCCTTCGAGGGTCCTCCTGGCGGGAGCGCTCGGAATTCTTCCGCGGTGTAACCAAGCATCTGTTGCAATGCAATGTTGGTATAGGCCCAAATGCCATTCAGATCGGATATCAACATTCCGATCGGAGAATGCTCCATCGATTCGCGGAAACGGCGTTCGCTTATCCGCAATAATCGGGCAGTTGCGCGGCGCGCATCGCTCCCCAAGCCAACCGCGATCGGCGGCAGCAAGGTGGCCAGTAGTGCAATCACCGGCAGTCCAAGCAAAGAGCCGCTCGTCGATGCGGCAGCGTCAAGACCAATGGGCCGAATTCCGAGGATCCAGAGATTCGTAACCATGAGTCCAAAACACAGGCTCATCAGCGAGGCACCCAAGCCACCCATACGAAAGGCAGCAATCAATAGCAGAAGGCCAAGCGAGACGAAGGGGAATCTCACGTAGCGAATCGTCAAGTAGCAGCCGACGACGCAAACGAGCAGCGTCAATGCATTTTCTACCAGAAACATTCCTTGCAGCAGGCGCCTGAATCCCTTGATGCTGAACAAAAAGATCGGAGGTCCTAGGAGACAGGCACCAATGGCGTGGGATGACCACCATTGGAGGGTGCCCTCCATTAAGGGGACTGCGAAATTCATATGAAGGACAAGGCCCGAACCGATAGCAGCAGCCCCTGGGATCACAATGCCGAAGATCGCACTCATGATGGCGGCTTGGTTGACCGTGATATCGGGATACGGAAATCGCCAGGTGCGAAACACCGCCACCATCATGGCGATCTCTGCCACATTGACGCAGGCAAACAACCCAGCGGTTGGCCACGACCTGTGGGCAGCAGCCACATTCACGACCAAGAGCGCTGCGACCACCGACACCGCCGCACTGATCCATCGAATTCGCGGCAAGCGGATCAAGAGGGCCGCGGCTATTGCACTGCCGGGCCAAAAGAGCGCAATGCCTCCCGGGACTCTGGTGAATGAGATGCAAATCCAAGAGGACACGAGCAATGCCAGTCCAACGAGAATTTCGTTAATCGGCGCTCTGCTTAGTGCCTGCTGAATTTGAATCCGTTGGATTGGGTCCAATGGAACGGCAAATAGGGGTAAAGAGCCTTGGTCATGCAGACGTGGCTCTCGCTCCGCACGACGCAAGGCTTCTTCCTTCTGAAACATCGCGGTGACGTCGCGTGCGATCGTGATCTCGCCGACCAACGCACCTTGCTCGTCCAGCAATGGAGTTGTGTTGAGTGTGACGCGGACGATTTTGCCGTTCTTCTTGCGCCGCTCGGTGGTCGATGAGGTCGGATGTCCCGCGCGAACGCGCGCAAGCAGAGATGCATAGTCGGCCTCGGAGAGCTCGGCAGCATGCAGCTTGCGCAACGGCTGACCGATGGCCTCCTCCGCGGAAAAGCCGTACAAAGAGGCCGCCTCCCGGTTCCAGTAAGTGACCACCGCGTTCAGGTCCTTGACAATCACGGCTTCGCCGCTGTATTCAAGTACCTGCGCGAGGTCACGGGCGCTCGGTTCCGATCGCTCGTTCTCGGTACCGTGAACTCTGTGTGCCTTGACGACCGTCATCGACCGCAGCTTATGAGCGGATAGGAACGCGCGTGCGTGCAGTCACGCGAAATGGAATATGGTAAGTGTGACAGGAGTCACAATTCTCGGGTCACGGGTGCACTCGACTGTCCAAGTGAAGAAGGCATTAGTTCATCTAAGAAACCCGAGGCTCTGTAGAGCGCCATTCCATTGTAGTGATTCTTGCGTTTCCGCCTCGCCCGCCCGCTCCTACATCAGCGCCGCTTTTACTTTGCCCTGAAAGTAAGCCACCGACTGTTCGTGCCGCGGGCTCAAGGGGCCCGGCGAATAAGCGCCTGAGGCGTAGTTGAGCTGCGTCGATTCACAAATTCCGAAATCCTCGCGCACGATGCCGCAATTGACCTCGATAGTTTCTAGTCGTGACGTTTCCATCTCGGCGGATAGGTCGGCGAAATAGAAGTGATAGTGCAAGTGCGTCGAATCGACGCCGATTGGATTGATGCGGCTGGTATTCATCCCACCGGGAAATACCGACAGGGTCCAATTCGGCCACATCCACAGCCACTTGCCGCCGTAAATCGAGCCGCTCTTTTGCGGCGAAGTCATCCGCACCAAGCCGTTGCGCGCGACGGTCTCAAAGTTCTTGAAATCGATGACCTTCATGAATCCCGGGTGGATTCCCGGAATGTGGTAGCCCTCGACGAAATTGTCGGTGTAGGTCTTCCAGTTGCTGCGCATCAGGAAGCTCTTCGCTTCCACAGCGACGTAAGATTCCAAGGGATACGGCTCGACTTCCTCGGGCAGGTCGCCGAGTTGCTCCAGAAGGCTGATCTGCGCATCGATCGCAATGAACAGCAGTCCCCGCCACTCGGCCAGTTGCGCGGCTTGCAAGGGCCAGTCCCGTTGATCGAAGGAGTCGTCCTCGCCGAAGAACGGTACCTGCTGCAACGCCCCGTCCTCTGCATACACCCAGTGGTGATACGGACAGCGCAGGGTCTGGCACTTGCCGGCGCCCTCCCCCAGCAAGCGAGCGCCTCGATGGCGGCAAACATTGTGAAACCTGCGCAGTAGCCCGTCGCGCCCTCGCAGCGCAAAAAGCTTCCAGCCCGCAACATCCACGGCCAAGTAGGCTCGCGGCTCCTTGAGTTGTAAGATGGGTCCGAGCATGTGCCAGTGGGTGCGAAATATCGCTTGTCGCTCCCGCCCAAATAGCGCGGGATCGACGTAGTACCGCGCGTCAAGATTCGAGAGGCTTGGCTTGGATGCGAACATCGCGGCTTCTGTGCTGAGGACCAATGACGATCATATCGGATTTGCCGGTTTGACCGCTCAACGAAGATCAATTGAGGTCAATCGCGGCTAGAAGCGACTGTATACTTGTTGCGTGGGCACGAAACTCTCCCTAGCAGCCTGTCGGGCTTAATCGGTCAAAA
>JANYIY010000454.1 GCA_025358615.1 Gammaproteobacteria bacterium
AGCCGCCGCATCTACGCCAGCCAGCGAACTCACCGGCAAAAGCCGATCCAGCGACAAATCCAGATCTTCGTTACTGTTGAGACCGCGCGCCGCATAGACCCGCCTGAGTACCGGATGAACATCCGCGCCGAAGCCGCTTGACGACGCCGGTGCACGCCGCCGGATTTCGCTCGAGGTCACGCGAAAGACTCCCACCAGGGCCGGGTGCGGCGCCAAAACCGCCGCAGCGCGCCTGAACTCAGGCTGAAGCGCCGGCTGCCCGCTGACAGATCGAGACGTCCAATGCGCCCGGCGCGCAATTCCGCAACTGAGCCCTGGAGCCAGCGCGACTCGACCTCCCGCCACCCCGCCGTGCCCGGCTCGACGGCGCTCGTCACCACCCCCGCGACGCTCGGAGCTCGTTCGCGCTGGCCCACCAAGAATTTGAAAAACAGATCATCCCCAGCCGCCCAGCCGGTTATCGGCGGCAGAGTTTTGAGCACGGGTCCAGCGCCCCACAGCCACAGACCGCTGATCACAGCCGCTCCCGCCGCGACTCGCGCGCGATTCACGGCATGCTCGAACAGCCACATCTCTATCTCGCTCATGAGACGCCGCACTCGCGGCGCGTCCTTGCCGACGGGTAGATAAATTTCGATATGTTGAGCAAGTGCATCCTGTGGATCGTGAGTCGCCACGCTCAGCGATTGACCGGCGATGCACAACAACTCCGCGCCCCGTCCGGCGACCATGCGGATGTCGGCGTCATGCCAGACCTGATTGAATTCGGCAGCCAGGGCATCGGCCTCGGCGGGGCGCAGTGCCACGATACCGTCCGCGGCCAGCCGCACATTGCTCATTTCGGCAAGATAATGCACCGGAGTCGCGACAATCACCGCGGCGCTATCCAGCGCGCCAAGTTCGGAATATAGGGCTAAGGCCCCCACCCCTGGCATTACCGCGGTAGCGGGCGCGATGATGCGAAACGCTTCGGCACGCCAATCGGTCACCGCCGTGGAGGAATCGGCGCGCGCCAGCAATCGTTCCAGCAAGGGTGCACGCTGCGCGGCGGCTGTGCCACGACAGGCAAAACGGAAGTAATGGGTGAACACGAACGCTCCGGCGTCAATTTCAGTATCTTACGCACATGCGCTTCACTCAGGACTCGACTTCCGCCAGTCACCTCATCCGCGCCTACGCGGCTGGGGAACTGAGCATCAACCATGACACCTATCGGGAAACCGTTCTGGTCAGCGCGACCGCTGTGCTGCGCTTGCCCGAGATACGGAACTTGAATGATCTGGCAGCTCTCGACTTGAAGCGCGTTCTCGCGCTCGATCCGGAGCTGGTACTGCTCGGAACCGGGCCGCAGCAAATCTTTCCGGCGGCATCGTTCCGGGGTCAGTTCCTAACGGCGGGAATTGGCTTCGAGGTGATGGATACAGGGGCCGCGTGTCGCACGTTCAACGTGCTGGTGGCCGAGCAGCGCCGTGTGGCGGCACTGCTGATGGTGTGAAAATCAAAGAATAAAATGGCAGGGCGCTTACACAATCCACGATCAATACGGTATCGAGATTTATTGTTCTTCTTCTTGATCTTGTTACTGTTTTATCCCTCTCACCCCGTGTAAGCCTACAGCGCCCCGCAAATGGACTTTCCCGATCACACTGCAGTAAAACACAGGAAATGCGCCATCGCAAGCATCAGACCAACCGCTTATTGATGAGTTAAGTCAAATAAATCAACGCATTATGCTTAATTCGTAGAATTCACATCATCTGGGAAGGAATGGCAGGGGATCAACCGGTTTGCCGTTCTGCCGTATTTCAAAATACAGCACCGGCAACTGCTGCGCACCCTGCCCCATGCGCGCGATCACCTGGCCCGCGGCAACATCCTGGCCATCGTAAACCAGCATCTCGCGGTTGTGCGCGTAGGCGGACAACAGGCTGTCGGCGTGTTTGATAATCACGAGATTCCCGTAGCCGCGCAGGCCGCTGCCGGTATAGACCACGCGGCCGGCGCTCGCGGCTCGCACATCCTGCCCCAATCGTCCCGTCAAAAGAATTCCACCGCCCGGTACCGGCCGCGGCGCGACCACACGGTCCGTTGGCCAGACCCATTTCAATGTCCCATTGGCGGAGTTCGAACCGGGATCGCGTCTGGCGGTGACAGCGGGTACCACGGCGGGCGTACGTGCCGGCCGGGCCACTTGCGGCACATCTGGGGGGTGTGCCCCCGGCGCCGCGGGCGCCGACTTTGGCGCAGGCGGCGCAGCGGGCGGTCCGCCCAATACCAAGACCTGACCGACTGAGATATGAAAATCGGCGCCGACATTGTTCCAGCGCGCCAAGTCGCGAAAGTCGAGATCGTGCCGCCAAGCAATGCTGTAGAGCGTGTCCTGTGGACGCACGACATAGCTTTCCGGCCCATCGACGGCGTTGCTGGCGCACGCACCCAACAACACACAGCACAGCCCGACAGTGGATATCGAGTGCGAGACGCGCCACGGTCGTGTCCGTGGGTTACGGTCCGGCAGGCTGCTAACGCTGCAATCCCGAAAGCAGGGGCACGAAACTCACGGCACCGAGCGACTCACGATCGATCCGCGTTTCACGCTTGGTGTAGCGGTACAGCTCTTGACGGCCGTCGGGGCCGACCGGCGCAATCAGGCGACCGCCGATGCCGAGCTGCTCGAACAGTGCGGGCGGCACGGCGTGCGGCGCCGCCGTCAGCAAAATCCCATCGTAGGGCGCGCGCGCCACCCAACCAATGCTGCCGTCATCGTGCCGGAAATTGACGTTGCGAATTCGCAGCTCCCGCAGCGTCCGGCGTGCGCGGCCCAACAGACTCGCAATCCGCTCAATGGTGTAGACCTTCTCCACCAGGGGCGACAGCACGGCGGTCTGATAGCCGCAGCCCGTGCCAATCTCCAGGACGATGCGAGCCTCGCCTGCCTGCAGCAGCGCCTCGGTCATGCGCGCCACGACATAGGGCTGCGAGATGGTTTGACCGAAGCCGATCGGCAACGCGGTGTCTTCGTAAGCCCGAGAGGCAAGCGCCTCGTCCATGAACAGATGCCGCGGCACGTTGCGAATCCGGTCAAGCACTCGAGGGTCGGTGATTCCTTGCTCCTGCAGCCGCTGCACCAGCCGCTCTCGGGTGCGAGCCGAAGTCATACCGATACCGCTGAGTCGCGGACCTTCCATGAAGCTACTCAAGCTTGAGCCATTTGTGCAGTTCGGCCAGGACCGCGTGGCGCGTCAAATCAATCTGCAGCGGAGTAACGGACGCAAAGCCCTCGGCCACGGCATGAAAATCCGTGCCGGGTCCGGCGTCCTGGCCGGCGCCGGCATTGCCCACCCAGTAGACATTCCGGCCGCGCGGATCCTTGGCCTTGACGATGGGTTTGCTGCGGTGGCGGTTCCCGAGTCGGGTCGCCTTGAGCCCGCGCAGTTCTCCGTCGGGCAGGTCCGGAACGTTGACGTTGAGGATGACCGGGCCAGCCTCCGGTCCCTGGAATCGTTCCTGCGCCATGCGCTGCACCAGTTTGGCCGCCACGCGCGCCGCTGCAGCAAAATTTCGCGGGCTGCCCGGCTCGACGCACAGCGACACGGCAATAGCGGGCAGACCGAGAAATCGGCCCTCGACCGCGGCCGCAACCGTGCCCGAATACAAAGTGTCGTCGCCGAGATTGGCGCCATCGTTGACGCCCGATACGACAATGTCATGGTCGAATTCGAATAGACCTGAAATCGCCAGGTGCACGCAATCGGTGGGCGTGCCATTCACGAAGTAGGCATCGGTGTCATAACGCGCTGCGCGCACCGGCACATCGAGAGTGAGGGAGTTGCTGGCGCCGCTGCGATTGCGATCCGGAGCAACGATGGTCACTGTGCCCAACGGCCTGATAGCGGCCGCCAGCGCGGTCAAACCTTCGGCGCGGTAGCCGTCGTCGTTCGAAAGAAGGATTTTCACAAGAATTAACAGCCTAGCCTAAGCTGGTGGGTGCCGCCGTGCGGACTATACTGTAACGCTGTAAACCCGGATAGCCGATCGAGTCCCCTGCATTCATGGTCAAGCGACGCTCCAGCGATATCATCACCGCGGAACACACCACGTCCGATGCGAGCGCTTTTCGCGCCGCGGTACGTGATGTGAAGCCCCTGCCGCAAATATTGCCGCCGGCCGGCCTCACGAAACTGAAGACCCGCGCGCCTGCGCGCAAGGCCACAGCGCACGCGATTGAAGATCTGGACGAGGCAATGCCCTTGATCGGCAGCCTGCCCGCGCATGCAAGCGCCGGGGCGGCCCACGCCGAGGCGGCCCATGCCGCGCGGGGCGAAGCCGCGGCGGCCGATGCCATTACCGCTGACGGACCGCTGTCCTTTCAGCGTGCCGGTGTGCGCATCCAAGTGGTGCGCCGCCTGCGCCGCGGCCTATACCCCATCGAAGACGAATTGGACTTGCATGGCTTGAGCCAAACAGCAGCGCGTGACCGCCTGGCCTATTTCATCGCGCGCAGCCGCGACGCCGGGTACCGTTGCGTGCGCATCATCCACGGCAAGGGATATCGTTCCGGTGCGCGTGGCCCGATACTCAAGACCGCGGTCAATCTTTGGATGCGTCGGCACACGGACGTCATGGCCTTCGTGTCGGCGCGTCCGATTGACGGCGGCGGCGGCGCCATGTACGTATTGCTTCGGGCATGAATTATTTCGAACATTTAGGACAGAGGTAGCGATGAGGAATTGGATGCGAATCTTGGGTGCGGGGATTGTCTTGTCGACTGGATGGGCCATGGCGCAGACCGCGCCGCCGGCGTCGCCCGCCAACGGCACTTTTGATCTGGTCACCGAGAGCGAGGCGCAGAGTTGGACCAGCGTCGGCCCGATGGAACCGACAGATTTCAAAACCCGTGATTTCAGCGAGGACAACGGCAGACCGACGTGCAGCTCCATTGCCAATAACGACGCCGACAATCCGCAGATCAAGATTACCGAGCCGACGATCGAAAAACCCATGATCACGCCGATCGATATCGATCTGAAATTCATCCAGGCGGGCAGCGCGCCAATCCGGCCGGAGACCTTTCGTGTCTGCTATGTCGGGTTGGTCACCATGGACATCACCAAGCGGATTACGGATCGTGCCGCAGTCTCGGCGCAGGGATTGCGCGTCACCGGCGCTCAGCTGCCTCGAGGACACCACCGCCTGGTACTGCTGGTCGCCGATCAACGCGGGCGCCTGGCACGGCGCGAGGCTGTATTCAACGTCCTGTGAACCGCGCGGGCACCGCGCACCCGATCAGTCCTCGTCGGCATCGAGTTCTGGAACTGCCTGGAATGCGCAGATTTCACGCAGTACCAAGCATCGGCGCGCCGGCCGTGCACGGTTGTGCTCAGGACCCGAGCAAGACGCAGGCCGTCGCAGCCAGCCCTT
>JANYIY010000458.1 GCA_025358615.1 Gammaproteobacteria bacterium
CGCTGTTGAGCCAGCGCTCCGTGGAAGAGCCATACGCGTGGGCATCGTTCGTCTGGCGAAGACCGGCGAGGGTCTGGATGAAGCTGTAAGGAGTCGTGGTAGTGCTGAAGCTGGTCATTTGGTTGCGATTGTAGGGATCGCCGCCGCCGCTGGTGTCATTGTGCAGATACTGTTCGTCACCATAGTAGATGACGGGAATTCCGCGGGAAGTGAGGATAAAAGCGAGAGCTTCGTTCAAGCGGTTGGTGTTGTTATTGACGCTGAGAAAGCGCGGCAGATCGTGGCTATCGACAAAGGTGACGAGGTCGTTTTTCCAAGTGAAATTCGAATTCTCCGTGGCAAGCTGACTATCAATTTCTGAAAAATTACTATTGCTGATAAAGACATCGCGAATGGCCTGGTTCAACGGGAAGTCGATGACTGAGATCCCGCTATTGTTCGCGAACTTGTAGGAGTCGTGATAAAGGGTGTCGTTGATGCCTTGGTACCACTCACCGAAGAAGAAGCTTGGGCCATAGGTAAAAGCCGCGTTGGACATACTATATTCCCAGCCCCACGTGACGTGCTTGACAGCGTCAATGCGGAACGCGTCGGTACCGTGCTGCTGCAGTTGCTGCAGAGCGGATTTGAGATAGGCGTCGACGGTCGAATTTTCCTGATTTAGGTCGGCCAAACCCTCGAGCGTGTCGTACTGTACTTGGTAACGGTCACTGAAATTGGTTATGTCAGCGTTATGATGAAACATGCCGTTCGGATCGTTATTGTAGGCGGCGACGAAGGTTCCATTGTCGTAGAGCGAGCCGTATTCGCCGGCGTTATTGGGATTGGTGTGGTTCGGCGCAAAATCGACGATCAGCTTCATGCTGTTGGAGTGGAGGGAAGACACGAGATTGTCGAAAGCCGTCCAACTATTGGTGGTACTGCCGAAATGTTCCTCGATCTTCTTGAAATCCCTGGCGCCGTAGCCGTGGTAGGAAGATGTGGGGTTGCTGCCGGCGTCGGGAATATTGAGGTTTAAATTGTCAACCGGCGGGGAGATCCATATCGCCGTAATTCCCATATTTTTCAGGTAGGTAATCTTCGATTGAATGCCGGCAAGGTCGCCGCCCCAATAGAGGCGCCAGTTCGTTTTGGTGGAGTCATAGAGACCGGAACTCTGAGACGGGTTGTTATTGGTGGTATCGCCATCGACGAAACGATCGGTGACGATTTGATAGATGACCTGTTTTTTAAAGTCCTGAGCTGAAGCAGTGAAAGCGGTCAGGACGAGAAGGCAAGTGGCAAATGCCCGAGTAACGAATTTGTTCATTGCAAGCATCCTTGGTGTTCGGGAAAGTTCCTGTCATCGCTGGCGGGGATGGAGTTGGGGACCAATCGACCGTAGACTGAAAACACGATAAATAGTCGGAGTGATGCAAGAATTGCAAAGTATGTCTTGGTATGTGGGCCGACATCTTCACCAAACACTCCCCGATCAATCTATTGTTGTGGCGCCCGCCGACCCTAATTCCGTGTGCAAAGGTCAGATTGATTCAAGCTCTATTCATTTTACTTATTGCGAGCGGACTTTAGTCGAAACCCACCGACTTACAAGACATCTGCATACGTATTCATTGGACGCGATGAGCTAATTGAACATGGCTAATCTTGCGTGGCGAGGCGCGGTCGGCCGATTGATGCGCGAAGGAAGGTTGAATAAAGAGTAATCCGTGAGTTACATAGACACCCTTTCAATTCGACCTAGCGCTTTTCTTCGGTTCTTAGTCGCTTTTGTAATTCGCCCCGGCACAACGCAGTCTGCCGCGTTAGCGGCTGAAGCTGTTGGGGCGTTATACTGCAAATCCCAAAGGACTGCGAGCGCTCGATCAGACCTAAAATTGCGTGGCGGTGCCAAGCCCGGTGCCAGAGGAATGCCCGCATTGTTGTCGAATCCGCCCAGCCAATGCGTGGAGAGGTAGCCGGCGGCACCGAATACCTACAGATTCGCTGATGGCATACAGCGAGATGATGGCGCTCATGCTGGATCCCATGATGAGCGTGTTGTCGCGATCAGTCAGCGTGGCGAATCGTCGGTCGATGGCGGGCTTGAGTTCTTCGACGACGAAACGCAAGTATCGGTCCGCGCGGGGCTTTTCGGCCAACATGTAATAGACTAATGCAGTGCGGGCGGCTTTCAGCAAATACACCAACGCCTTCTGTGGGAAATACTCGCTGTGTCGATACTTGCCGTTGTTCCAAATGCAGACGACGATCAGATCATCCAGCTTTCCTTGCCTTATCAATGCGGCCACGGTGTCGGAGAGGCGCCAGGATTCGTGACTGACGCTCCATTGTCCGCTGAACAGTGCCTGACCGTCGTGCATGTATAGCACCCGGTATCGTTTGGACGGCGTGTAGGCGTCGGGCAGCCACACATCGAAATTGCGCGCGTCGACGAAACGAGATAGAACCGCGGCCAGCCGCACGATTCTTCCGGGATGATACTGACGGCGAGTCGTGCGCCGAGTCCTGCGCCGAAACTGGCAGCGTTGCGATGAGGGCGACGAGTACAAAAAAGGCTTTCTGCATGCTTGCACCTAAAACCCGTTGTTACGCGCGACATTGTCATGTCCAAACTCCCATCGCATGCCAATGAATACGTATGCACCCATCTAGGCAGCGGCCAGGTTCCGATTAGAATCTTCCCATAAGAAATATAGAACGAATTGACTGCGAGTAATACAGCCGTCGCACGTGAACATGGTGCGGTAGCCATAACGATTGATTGATCAGGGAGTATTTCGTGAAAAAGTCTACTCAGATACCTATTGGGCTGTCCGCAGGCATTCGGCACGCCCTGAACATGAATTCAACTCCGGCCGGTTACGCGGCATGGCTGCTGGCGGCGGCTGTCGTCGGCGCGAGCGGCGCCGCTGACGCGCAACAAGCGCCTGCACCGGCTCCGTCCGCCTCGACCTCGGACGCCGATCCACAGGAAATCGTCGTCGTCGGCATCCGCGCCGCCATCGAGAGTGCGATTGCGATCAAACAGCAATCCAACGAGATCGTCGAGGTGATCTCGGCCGAGGATATCGGCAAACTGCCGGACACCAGCATTGCCGAGTCGATCTCGCGGCTTCCGGGCTTAACCTCGCAGCGCTCCGACGGTCGCGCGTCCGACGTCAGCATCCGCGGCACCGATCCGCAATTCGCCACCACGCTGCTCAACGGGCGTCAGCAGGTCAGCACGGGTGACAATCGCAGCATCCAGTACGATCAATATCCGTCGGAATTGATCAGCAGCGTGATCGTGTACAAGACGCCCGACGCCAGCCTCATCGGCCAGGGACTCGCCGGCACCATCGCGCTGGAAACCACGCGGCCGCTGGAATATGGTCGACAGGTCTTTGCGATCAATGTTCGCGGCGAGAAGAACTCGGACGCGAATCTGGGCAGCAATTCCAAGAACAACGGGTACCGAGCGAGCTTTTCCTACATCGACCAGTTCTTCGACCACACGCTGGGATTGACCATCGGCTATGCGCGACTCGATTCGCCCATCGTCGGCAAAGAGCTGGGGACATACGATCCCTGGAACCCGAATGGGACCAATCACGCGGGCGTGCCGGCCGACGTCTATGTCACCGGCGGCATTAAGTCGCTGGCCAGCTCCGGAACCAATCGACGCGATGGTTCTTTGGCGACTTTCGAATGGAAGCCGAACAATTCGTTCACCAGTATCTTGGATATGTACTACACCAAGGCGACGGCCGACAATGATCGGCGCAGCATGGAGGTGAATCTCGGTAACTACAATGGGCTGAAGAATGGCACGGCCAATTACTCAAACCTCAACATCGTCGGCAACACGCTGGTGGGCGCCACCATCAGCAATGTCGTGCCGCTGGCCCGTAATTTCTCCTACCTCACTCGCGACCAGATCTTCGCGGCCGGTTGGAATAACAGTTGGAGGGCGGACGACTGGGCCGTGACGGGGGATGTGTCCTTCTCGCGCGCGACGCGCGACGAGCATGATTACGAGACCCAGGCGCAATACAACAACGGCACGACGGACACGGCGGCTTACTTCCTGCCGGAATCTTCGCAGCCGACGTTCACATTGCAGAATTCCTACACCAACCCGGCTCTGGTGCAGGTGGGGCCGACGATCTATGGCGCGGGCTACAGCCGGTTTCCGCATGTCGTCGACAAGCTGAAGTCATTTCGCCTCGAGGGTTCGCACGCCATCGGCGATTGGTTTCAGGACATCGTTGCCGGCGTGAATTACGACGATCGGACCAAGGACAAGCGTCAACCCGAAACCGGCCTGAACACCCTCGGGAACCTGACCTACCAGGTCCCGGGCAATCTATTGCTGTCACCGGCAAATCTAGGCTTCTCCGGAACACCGTCGTCGCTGGCCTGGAGCGTCCCCGGCGTTCTCGCCGCCGACTTCCAGCCCGTGATGCCGACTACCAACGCGGGTTATCTGGTGGGCAAAACCTGGAAAGTGGTCGAGAAGCTGACGACGGTTTACGTCAAAAGCGATCTCAATCATGAACTCTCGCCGGGTGTCGCGCTGAAGGGCAACATCGGATTGCAGCTGGTCCACACGGATCAGAGCTCCAGTTCGACGCTCTTCAACGAAGCCACCAATACGCCCAGCCCGATCACGGACGGCAAGAAGTTCAACGATGTGTTGCCGGCGGCCAACTTGGTATTCCAGTTGCCCTATCAGCAGGCGGTGCGCTTAGGCCTGGCGCGCGAAGTCGCCCGGGCGCGCATGGATCAACTGTCGGCGGCATTCGATTTCAGCGTGGCGCAATCGACGGGCATTCCGTCGGCAACCATCGGCAATCCGCGGCTCGATCCCTGGAGGGCGGATGCATTGGATCTGTCGTACGAGAAGTACTTTTCGAACAAGGCCTATGTATCGGCCGCGGTGTTCTATAAGAAGCTGAAAACCTACATCTACAATCAAACCATCGACGGCTACGATTTTTCGAAGTACACGGCTGGCCTGCCGCCGGGTTACGCCAAGGTACCGATTTCGAACACCGGCTTCCTGACCCTCCCGCTGAACGGCGGCGGTGGCCGCCTCGACGGCGTCGAGCTGACGGCGTCGCTGCCCGGGGATTTGCTGACCGACGCGTTGAGCGGCTTTGGAGTGATCTTGAGTGTTTCGCAAACGGACAGCTCCATCCATGTCCAAGGTCAGGCTTCGGGAGTAAGCTCGTCGAACATCACCTTGCCGGGGCTGTCGAAGACGGTGTGGAACGCGGTGGCATATTACGAGAAGTACGGCTTCTCCGCTCGCGTCGCGACGCGCTACCGCTCCAACTACATCGGTGAAATCGATGACTTCGCGGGTGACCGTGCTCTAGAGTACGTAAGGCATGAACAAATCACCGACTTCCAGACGGGCTACGAATTCCAGCAGGGCCCGGTCAAGGGATTGTCGATCCTGTTCCAGGTCAATAACCTGACCAATACCCCGTTCATCGATTATTCGCAGGACAAGTCGAGAATCCGAGACTATGAAACCTTCGGGCGCGACTTCTTCTTCGGATTCAACTACAAGCATTGATGAACGGCAGGCACTTTTCATGTTGCGATTGCTGGCGGGGGCTTGCGCGCTGGGGTTCTGCCTCTGCGCAGCGGCGGCGGGAGATTCGCCGATGGGAGCGAACGGTGATTATCGACGCCGGTTGGCGCAGGACGAAGTCATTTACTTCCTCCTGCCCGACCGATTCGAAAACGGCGATACCTCCAACGATCGCGGCGGTCTCGAGGGTGGGCGGCTGGTCACGGGATTCGATCCCACGGCGAAGGGCTTCTATCACGGCGGAGATCTCAAGGGCCTGATCTCGCGGCTGGATTATATCCAGGGGCTTGGCGCAACCGCCGTGTGGTTGGGACCGGTCTATAAAAATAAGCCGGTGCAGGGAGCGCTCGGCCACGAGTCGGCCGGCTATCATGGTTATTGGATCACCGATTTCACGCACGTCGATCCGCATTTCGGCACCGATGCTGACATGCACGCCCTAGCGGCGGCGATTCACGCTCGCGGCATGAAGCTGTACTTGGATATCGTGGTTAATCACACGGCCGATGTGATCGGCTATCGCGAGTGCCCCACCAACGCCTGTCCGTACCGCTCGCGCGCCGACTATCCCTACACCCGGCGCGGCGGAGTCATGGGCGAGGCGATCAATCCAGGATTTCTCGGCGACGCCGCGCCCTACCAGACCGAAGAGAATTTCGCGAAGCTCACGCGCCCCGACTATGCGTACACGCCCTTCTTGCCCGCGGGGCAGAAACACATCAAGGTTCCCGAGTGGCTGAACGATCCGATCTATTATCACAATCGTGGTAGCACTACGTTCCGTGGCGAGAGTTCCACCATGGGCGATCACAGCGGGCTCGACGATCTGATGACCGAAAACCCGCGCGTACTGAACGGTTTCATCGAGATATTCGGCGACTGGATCGACAAGTACGACATCGACGGCTTTCGGATCGACACGGCCAAGCATGTCAATCCGGAATTCTGGCAGCGCTTCGTGCCGGCGATGCGGGCGCGGGCGGCGGCCAAGGGCATACCGAACTTTCATATTTTTGGTGAGGTGTACACCGGAGAGTTCGATCCGGCGCAGCTCGCCAGGCACACGCGCGGCGATGGTCTTCCGGCGGTGCTCGATTTTGGGTTCGCCGTGGCGCTGCGCGAGACCGTGGCAGGATCGATGGGAACCGATCGCCTGGCCGAACTCTTTGCCGACGACGCCTTGTACGAGGGCGGGGCGGCTGGCGCGCTGCAGCTGCCGACGTTCATCAGCAATCACGACGATGGACGCTTCGGCTACTTCGTGCGTAAGGCTCAAGCAAGCGCCACCGACGATGAGATATTGCGACGGGTGACCTTGGGCTACGCCATGCTCATGACGCTGCGGGGTGTTCCCGTCATCTATTACGGCGACGAGCAGGGCTTCGCCGGGACGGGCAGCGACCAGGACGCGCGCGAGGATATGTTCGCGAGTCAAACCGCGACCTACAACGCCGAGAAGCTGATCGGTACGCAGGCCACCACAGCTCAAAGCAGCTTCGACACGGGGCGGCTGCTCTACAAAACCATCGCCGAACTGGCGACGCTGCGCCGTACCAATGTCGGGCTGCGGCGAGGAGAGCAGGTGGTGCGGGCCGAGGCGCGAACGCCGGGAATATTCGCGGTGTCGCGACTGGGTGCGAAAAGCAACACGGAAATTCTGATTGTGTTCAACACCTCGACGCACGCGATCGATGCTCAGGTCGAAGTCGATACACTCTCTCGGCAATTTCATGCATTGCACGGGTCTTGCGCCTCCACACCGTCGGCGCCCGCCAGCTACGCCGTGCAAGTCGCCGCGCTGGACTATATCATCTGCATGTCGCGATGGGCTCCGTGAGGTTTCCGGCGCAGCCGCGCCTCGACGCGCAACGCGAAGTCCCTTGGTGGCGCGGGGCCGTCGTATATCACATTTATCCGCGCAGCTTTCGGGATTCCAACGGGGATGGCATCGGTGACTTACCGGGCATTACCGCAAGTCTGGATTACGTGGCGTCGCTCGGCGTCGATGCCGTGTGGTTGTCGCCGTTCTTCACATCGCCGATGAAGGATTTCGGCTACGACATAGCAGACTACTGCAATGTGGATCCCATCTTCGGCACGTTACACGACTTCGATCGGCTGCTGAATACCGCGCATGGGCTTGGGTTGAAGGTCATCATCGATCAGGCGTACTCGCATACTTCGGATCAGCATCCGTGGTTCCGACAGAGTTCCCAAGACCGCAGCAACTCGCGCGCCGACTGGTATGTGTGGGCTGACCCGAAAGCCGACGGCACGCCGCCGACGAACTGGCAATCCGTTTTCGGCGGCTCCGCTTGGAGCTGGAACGCCCGTCGCGGCCAATACTATCTGCATAATTTTCTCGTCGAACAGCCGGATCTGAACGTTCATAACCCGCTCGTTCAGGAAGCGCTGCTCGAGTGCGCACATTTTTGGTTTGCACGAGGCGTCGACGGTTTTCGGCTCGATGCCATCAACTATGCCATGCACGATGTTTTGCTGCGCGACAACCCCCCTGCGCCGGCGAGCCGCCGGCCGCGTACGCGGCCGGTTGATTTTCAACAGGCGCTGTACAACAAGTCGCACGCGGATTTGCCGCAGTTCGTGCAGCGGATACGTACGGTCGCCGAGGAGTACGGCGGGCGCTTCACCGTGGCGGAGATCGGCGGCGAAGGCAGCGAGGCCGAGATGAAGGCGCTCACCGCTGGCGATTCACACTTTCACACGGCATACGGCTTCAATTTCCTGTGCGCCGATCGGTTGACTCCTGAATTGATTCGAACGGCGCTCGACGCGTGGCCGGACGCTGCCGGGGTGGGCTGGCCGAGCTGGGCATTTTCCAATCACGATGCGCCGCGTGCCATCTCGCGCTGGTCAGCACCTGCGCGTCGCGCTGCTTTTTCCCGAGTGGCCATGCTGTTGCTGATGTGTCTGCGGGGTAATATTTTCTTGTACCAGGGAGAAGAGTTGGGATTGCCGCAGGCGCAAATCGACTTCGAGGATCTCAAGGACCCGGAAGCGATCGCAAACTGGCCCGCTACGCTCGGACGCGACGGCGCACGCACGCCCATGCCTTGGCACTCTTCCGCCGTGAATGCTGGTTTTTCGACGGCGGCACCATGGCTTCCCGTGAGCCCGGAGCACCTTGCGCTCGCGGTGGATCGCCAGCAGCATGACCCCAGCTCGCAACTTGCACTCACACGCCGGCTAATCGGACTGCGCCGCCACAGCGCCGCGCTGCGTACCGGATCACTGCAATTCATCGACTCACCAGCGGATCTTCTGGTGTTCGAGCGCATTTCGAACGAAGATCGGCTTCTCTGTGCATTCAACTTGAGTACCGACGCGCGCATCTGGCGACCCACTGCGGATCGCGAGTGGCAGGTCGTTGAATCCGTGGGTGGAGTCGAAGAGTGGAGTTTTCCGGCTATCTCTGGTCTCGTCGCCCGATGCCCCTGATTTTCCGAAAGATCGCATTCGCTTCGGCGGCAGTCGTTTTGGCGACTTTGATTGCGAGTCATGCAGGGTTCGCGGCCGAGCTGGTACGGGCGCTGCAGGCGACGACCGCGACGTTAATCGCGCGAAACGATGGAGCTGAGATCCAACGCGGGTCACTTCGCTTGAGCGTGACGGCGATTGCCGAGGACATCCTGCGTGTGCGGATCGCGCCGTCCGGCGAATTCGGCGAGGACTCGTCGTGGGCCGTGCCTGCGGAAGTGCGGGGCTGCTCTGTCCATGTCAACGCAATGCGGATCACCAAGGCTTCTCCGGTCGCAGAATTTCGTACGGAAGCCTTGGCGGTACGTCTCGAGGGGGAACCGGTGCGCTTGGTCGTTTCTGACTTGGAGGGTCATGTGATCATTGCCGATACTCCCGACCGGGCCATCGACATCGCGGGCGGAAGCTTCACTCTGCGTAAGGTTCTGCCGGCGACGGAGCATTATTTCGGGTTGGGCGACAAGACGGGACCGCTCGACCATCGAGGCCAGGCGTTCACGAACTGGAACACTGAGGCCTACCATTTCCGGGAGTCCACTGATCCGCTGTACAAGACCATTCCCTTCTTTGTTGCGGCAGGGGGGGCCGCGGGGAGCTATGGGGTATTTCTCGATAACACCTGGCGAAGCTGGTTCGACTTCGGCAAGCGAGATCCTCGGACGCTTGCGTTCGGATCGTCGGGCGGTCCGATCGATTACTACGTGATCTACGGACCGGGTACGCGGCGAGTCATCGAGCGTTACGCGGATCTCACGGGGAAACCAGCGCTGCCTCCGCTCTGGGCGTTCGGCTTCCAGCAGTCGCGTTACAGCTATATGTCGGCCGCCGAAGTGCGTGACGTCGCCGATCGATTCCGGTCGGAACGCATTCCCGCGGATGTTATCTGGCTGGATATCGACTATCAGAATAACAACCGGCCGTTCACGACCAACCCGCAGACATTTGCGGATATGCCCGCACTCGCGTCGGACCTGCGAAAAAAGGGTCTGCGGCTGGTCGCGATCACGGACCTGCACATCGCCCAGGCGCCGGATCAAGGTTACTTTCCGTATGATAGCGGTATAGTCGGCGATCATTTCGTCAAACGGCCGGACGGCTCTACCTATGTGGGCGAGGTGTGGCCCGGTCCGTCGGTATTTCCCGAGTTCACTCGGAGCGCTACCCGCGCCTGGTGGGGCAGTCTTTACAGAGATTTCGTCGCCGCGGGAATTTCTGGTTTCTGGAATGACATGAACGAGCCGTCGGTGTTCCATACGCCGACCAAGACCATGCCGGTCGATACGCGGCACCGAATCGTAGAGCAGGGCTTTACGCCGCGTACCGCGACGCATGACGAAATCCACAACATCTACGGTATGCAGAATTCTCGGGCTACCTTCGACGGCCTGCGAGCTCTAAAGCCGGATGAACGGCCCTTCGTGATGACGAGGGCGAGCTATGCCGGCGGCCAGCGCTATGCGGTCACGTGGACCGGCGACAATAGTTCGACCTGGAATCATTTGAATCTCGCGATTACTTCGCTGCTCAATCTTGGCATGAGCGGCTTCGCCTACAGTGGCGCCGATGTGGGCGGATTCATCGGCACACCGAGCCCTGAACTCTTGACCAAGTGGATCGAAGTCGCGGCGTTCACGCCCATCTTCCGCGTGCACTCGGTGAAGAGTGCTCCCAGACGCGAGCCGTGGGTGGACGGCGAGCGGCATACGACAATCCGCCGCCATTTCATTGAGGAGCGCTATCGGCTGATGCCCTACCTATATGCGCTGGCCGACGAAAACGCGCGCAACGGCGCGCCGCTGATGCGGCCGCTGTTCTATGAGTTTCCGGATGCGTTCGACACGCCCTGCGAGCAGCCGACGGCCTTTCTGCTCGGCGATCGATTACTGATCGCTCCGCCGCCGGATTTCGAATCGCCGAGCGCCTACTTGATCTGCCTGCCCGCCGGGGGTTGGTATGACTATTGGACCGGCGCGAAGGTGAAGGCGACCTCGGACGTGTCAGTGACTTCCTCGACGCCGCCTGCAAGCGCGCCGGCCGCGGAGAGAGTGAGTGTCACCCCGGCGCTTGATCGACTGCCGGTGTTCGTGCGTGCGGGCGCAATACTGCCGCGTCAACCGCTGGTGCAGAGCACGGCCGAGACTCCGCAAGGACCGCTGACGCTCGATATCTATCCGGGCGATGATTGTCGCGGGGTGATCTACACCGACGATGGACACAGCATGGCCTACCAGCAGCAGGGGTTTCTACGCCAGACCGTGCGCTGCACGCAAACCGGCGATGCAATCGTCGTCGACTTCGCCGCTCGCGAGGGCCAATTTCAGCCGTGGTGGCATCAGATCGATGTGCGTGTTCACGGCTGGAGCGGTTCTGCTCAGGCGAATCTCGATGGCAGGCCGGTGGCGGAACTCGTCGCTCCGGACTCCGGGATAGTGAAGGTAATGATCGATGATCAGCGCGGCCCAGCACGGCTGTCGATCCGCGGCCGGTTGGCAAGCAGTCACGGTGCGCGCGAGTTGCAGTGGCGTAGCCAGCACGTGTCGGTGGTCGTCGAACCTGGAGCCGGAGAGCGCCGCGCTTACCGGTTTTGGAAAGCAGGCGGAGACGATCGGACCGAACGGTTGGTTGCGGAAGCTGCGGAGCAGCCGTATGTGCGCAGCGGTAATGTGCTGTTCGATGGCCTGTTCGCCTTAGGGCTGGCCGATGCCCAGCTCGACCGCGTATCACAGATTCGTGATGATTCCTTCAGTCAGGGCCGCCCCATCGATTGTGTTTGCTTCGAGACCGGCGAGAAGTGGCACTATGTCTGGACCCGCGATACATCCTATGCGGTGGATCTCGGCCTCGCGGTCATCGATCCGCAGCGGGCACTGAATTCATTGCTGTTCAAGATCTCTGGGGTTCGCACCGATCTATTGAGCGATCGGTTGCAACCGGTGACGGTCGTCGCACAGGACACGGGGAGCGGGGGTAGCTGGCCGGTCAGCACCGATCGAGTCGTGTGGATATTAGCGGCGAGCGACGTACTCGAACACCTTCCCGTGGCCCAAAGGCCAGCCGCTGCTGCGCGACTCTATGAAGTGGCTCGCGATACCGTTGAGCAGGATCGTCGCTTTGCCTTCGATGCCTATGCGAGCCTGTATCGCGGCGAAACTTCATTCCTCGATTGGCGCGAACAGAACTATCCCGAATGGACGCGCCACGACGTCTCGACCATCGCGGCCGGTTACGCCTTCTCCACCAATGTCTTGCAGGTGATTGCGCTTCAGCACACGGCGCAACTTGCCAAGGAGTTGGGTGATCCTGTCGCAATGCGCTATGGCCGCTGGGCGCGGGATTTGCAAAGTGCGATCAATGCGCGATTCTGGCAGGCGCAGTCGGGCATGTACGCCAGCTACCTCGGGGCGGAACCCAATTCCGTGGCGTCGAACTCCTATGATTTATTGGGGTTATCGCTGGCCATCATTCATGGAATCGCGGATGAGAAACAGGCGCGCTCCATTCTGCAACACTACCCGGTCAGCGCGGCCGGCCCGCCGGTGATTTGGCCGGAACAGCCCGGTATCGTCATCTATCATAATCGCGCCATTTGGCCGTTCGTCACCGCTTATGCGCTGCGGGCGGCCAAGACTGCGCGGCACGCGGAATTGGCCGGCGAGTTGGCGGAGTCATTAATGCGTGGGTCGGCTCTGTCACTGTCGAATATGGAGAACTTCGAGTTTCTGACCCAACAGGTCCGGTTCGAGGACGGGGCACTGTCGGGGCCCGTGATCAATTCGCCGCGACAACTATGGTCGGTTGCCGGGTACCTTAGCATGGTGCTCGACACCTTTTGGGGGTTGGGAGTCCGCGACGGACAGTTATCGATCAAGCCTTGGTTGCCGGGCCGTCTGGCTCATACCTTGTTCGGGGGTCAACGTTCGGTGTCGCTGCATGACTACCGCGTGGGCGGCGCTTCATTGAATGTCACGCTGGAGCTACCGTCGGCATGGTCGTCGACCGGCTGGCTCGAGCCCCGGCTGATATCACTCAACGGCCGGCGATTGAGGGGGACTGAGATCGACCTGCGACAACTTCGGTCGGGTGGACCCAACGATTTGCTCGTGACCATGCGGTCGGTGGCCGCACTGAGTCAGGAGATCGCCCGTATCCCCTTTGACGACTCGCGGCAGCTCACGCCGGCGCAGCGGCGTGCCGTGTTTGCGCCGCCATCGCCGCCGCCCCTGGCCGCGAAACGCGAGGACGCTGGGGTGACCTTGACGTGGCGGGGCATCGAGCCGGGGGCCACCGTGCAGATTTACCGAAATGGTCGGCAACTCGCCGCGAGCGCGGCGGGCGAGCGGTTCGAGGATCGCTCCATCCGCGATCAGGGCACCCTGTGCTACTCGCTGACGCAACGTTTCGACGATATGGGTCTTACCTCGTTACCCAGCCGCGAGACTTGCGTTCCCGACTCGGGACTGATCGTGATATCCCCGGCCCCGGTGCCGGACAGCGGGCTGACTCCGAACGATGGCAGCGCAGCGAGCGTCATCGACGGCGTTGCAGAATATGCGGACTGGGGCTTGCCCTCGCAGGAGCTTGAATTGAATTTCACCGCCAAGGCGTTGGGGTGGTACCGCTTCGAGCTCAAGTATGCGAACGCGCATGGTCCGATCAATACGGGAATCACCGCGGCCGTCAAAACCGTTAGGGCGCGATGCGCCGGCGACGCTGAACAGTCGGGAAGCGTGGTGATGCCGCACAGGGGCGAGGCGACGCGGTGGGGATATTCGACGGGATTCTTTTTCAAGGCTCTCGGCGGGGCTGCGTGCGAGCTGCGCGTCGCGGATGGATTCAATATGTCGTACCTTGAGTCTTTTGCGCGCTACACCGGCGGACAAGGAGGCGAATCCGGCGCGCTCAATCGAGCTGACATCGCGGCAGCGCAAATCGATTTGATCAGCGGCGCTCGCCCTTAGTCCGCGGCCGACGTCATGCTCAACCAACCCCAGCCCTCTGATTTGCGCCCCCTCATCGAGCCGATGAGGGCGGCCAAGCCAGCTCTGACGTTTCCACAAATCTGGAACATGTGCTTTGGATTTCTGGGTCTGCAATTTGGATTCGCATTGCAGAACGCCAATGTCAGTCGGATTTTTCAATCCTTGGGCGCCGACTTGGACCAAATCCCCATCATGTGGATCGCGGCGCCGCTGACAGGATTGTTGGTCCAACCCGTGATCGGCTACTTATCCGATCGAACCTGGACTCGGCTGGGTCGACGCAAGCCTTACTTCGTCGTCGGTGCCGTGCTCGCCGCGATGGCGCTATGGCTCATGCCGCGTGCACCGACTCTCTGGTTTGCCGCCGCACTATTGTGGGTGCTGGATGCCTCGATCAATGTGTCCATGGAGCCGTTCCGCGCCTTTGTCGGCGACCAGTTAGCGCCGCCGCAGCGCCCGCTGGGCTATGCGATGCAGAGCTTCTTCATCGGCTTGGGTGCCATCGTGGCGAGCGCACTGCCCTGGATTTTGACGCAGCTGGGGTTCAGCAATAACGGTGCTTCAAGTGCAGGACAGGCCATGATTCCCGACACGGTGCGTTATGCCTTTGACGCCGGAGCGGCGGTGCTGTTGCTGGCAATCCTGTGGACCGTCTTGCGTACGCGGGAATATCCACCGGAGCAGTTGCTGTCGTTCAGCGATGCGCTGCCGGCATCGACGCTTTCGCAGCCCGTTTCGGGTGTTTCCGGGTTGCGACGCGGCGCGCTGTGGAGTGGTAGCGGATTGATCGGGCTTGCCCTGGTGAGTGGCTTTGCGCTGGACCGGCAGTTGTACGTGGTCTGTGTAGGCTCACTGTTGTGGGGCCTTGCCTTATTGTGGCACGGATTGGCGCAAGGACAGGGTGGATTCGGCACATTGATGCGCGATCTTGAGGAGATGCCGGACACCATGCGGCGCCTTGCACCGGTGCAATTCTTTTCGTGGCTGGCTCTCTTTGCCATGTGGATTTACACGACCGCCGCCGTGGCGCAGGTGCATTTCGGTTCGAGCGATCCGCGCTCGGACGCTTTCAATCAAGGGGCCAACTGGGTCGGCGTGCTGTTCGCCACGTACAACGGCTGCGCCGCGATTGCCGCGATTTTCATACCAATGTTGGTCAATCGTGTCGGTCTTAGATTCAGCCACTTGATCAACGTCTGGATTGGCGGCGCTTCGTTGCTGTCCTTCCTCGTGGTCCGCAATCCCTACTGGCTGCTGGCATCGATGGTGGGTGTCGGCATCGCATGGGCATCGATTCTGTCGCTGCCCTATGTCTTGCTGTCGGACAGCTTGCCCGCCCACAAAATGGGACTGTACATGGGGATATTCAATTTCTTCATCGTCATTCCGCAACTGGTGGCGGCGAGCGTACTCGGGCTGTTGCTCAAATGGTTGTTTGGCGGCGCGCCGATCTATGCGCTCGCCATCGGGGGCGTGAGCTTTTTGATTTCCGGCGCGCTGGTCTTGCGCGTTATCGAACCAAAAAGGACTAGGTTGTAGCTCCGCAGGATTGTCGCACCACCAAGCGAGCCGGAAATACCGTGCTCGTGGCCGGTTCGTTGCCTATCAGCTTGAGCAGGGTATCGACCAGGGCTTCCCCCGCGCGGCGAGTGTCCTGCACCACTGTCGTCAGCGGCGGATTGGCGAGGCTCGCCGCGGGTATGTCATCGAAGCCGATGACAGCCACCTCAGCCGGTATACCGACGCCCTGATCCCGCAAAGCGTGCATGGCCCCCAGGGCGATCAGGTCCGAGGCGGCAAAAATTGCATCGCAGGGCTGTTTGCGGCTCAGCAGTTCGCGCGCCGCTCGGTAGCCGGACTCCTCGGTGGTAATCGCGTCGACCTGCAAATCCGGTGAGGCGCTTCCGCCGGATTCTTCGATGGCCGCAGCATAGCCGCGGTAGCGTTCGAGAAATTCCGGGTAGTGATTCGACGCGTCGCCGAGAAAAGCCAATCGGCGGCGTCCGTGGTCCAACAGGTGTCTCGCGGCGTCGTATCCGCCCTTGAAGTTATCGCAACCGATGGAGACGCCCGGCTGGCCTTCCAGCACGGCGCCCCATCTCACGAAGTGCGTGCCTTGGGCGACCAGCCGTTCCAGCCGAGATCTATATTCCACATAGTCCCCATAGCCCAATAGGATGATGCCGTCGGCTTTCTTGCTATCTTCATAGGTGACATGCCAGTTGCCCGACAGCTCCTGGAACGAGATCAGCAAGTCGTAGCCGCGTTGCGCGCTGGCCCTCGTAATGGATCCAAGCATCGCCAGGAAGAATGGATTGATGAGAGAATCGTCCGGGGTTGGGTCTTCGAAGAACAGCAACGCGATCGTGTTCGAGTGCTGGGTGCGCAGATTGGAGGCATTCTTATCGAGCGTATAATTCAACTTATGCGCGATTTCCTCGATGCGCTTGCGGGTCTCCTCGTTGACCGTCGGGCTGCCGCGCAATGCGCGGGAAACCGTCGATTGCGATACGCCCGCGAGGTAGGCGATGTCGATGGATGTAGCCTTGCCCGTCATGCTCTCGATTATGTCCCGAGACGCGAGGCACTGCCAGTTTGAGCCCCGGTGAAGCGGGGATGCCGAGCTGAGCGCGCTTTTCGGAACCTATGCCGATTCTTTGTCAAACTTTTCCGCGAGAGGTATGTTGACAGGTGCAAACGCCGCGGGGTTCTTTCGTGTGCGGCGGGCCGACGCTTAAGGACGGGCCATCAGTAGTCGGCGAGTAGAGCAGAGGAGTCGCACCTCCACCCCCTCCTAGAACCGGACGTGAACGTCGCCATTCATCCGGCTCCCGTTGTTCAGTCGTCCTTCCAGGAGAGGGGTCCAGTCCGGGTGCTGGGAGATCTGCGCCTCGCGTGTTCTCGCCCGCACGTGCGTCGTAAGTCGTTGATTGGTGGAACCGCCGGTCTGC
>JANYIY010000476.1 GCA_025358615.1 Gammaproteobacteria bacterium
GTCGAGCCGCATACTCATGAGCACTGTCACGAGGGGCTCACGCACGAGCATGCGCATTATCCGGACATGCACCACCGACATGGCCATTAGTTTCCGAGCTAGGACCTGTCATCCCGTGGTGGCGGTGCGTCCACAGGGGCGCCTTGCGGATCCACGCACTCTGGCTGCCGCGAGCTTACTCTGGGATTCGTGATGAAGGGGGTTACGTCTACCGGGCCGAGTTGCAGCAGCCTGACCGACGTCGCATCGTAAGCGGTTGATTAGTAATGTTATATTGCTCTGGGTGGCGGTTCATCGATAAAGGCCCCCTCCGCGCGGAACGGATTTCTGCGTTAATTGATTAATAATAAGAATGATTCGTGTCAGCGTTACAACCCAGCTTGTATCTCTAACATGGACGCCTTCTCATGCAGCAAAATCGTTGCCAAAAAGTAGACACAAACGGCGTCGCGAATGTACTCACAGCCGCCGGTGTGGCGGTCTCTGCACTCATCTCCGGCACCGCGTGTGCGGACGCAGATGCAACGAGCACCCCACAACCGACGCTTCCCAGTGTCGAGGTGACCGGCACGGCCATTTCTTTGGGACACGACACTTCACAGTCCGTTAACACCATCGATAAGAAGGACCTGGCGGAGCAAAATCTGGTGTTGATGCAGGACGCATTGCGAAATGTTCCCGGCGTCACCTTGAACTCGGGGGAAGGCGGGGCGCACGGCGATTCAGTTAATCTGCGCGGCCTGTCCATTCCGGACAGCTTTTTCCTGGATGGGGTGCGGGACATCGGCCAGTACCAGCGCGATACCTTCAACACGGAGGCCATCTCGGTGCTGCTTGGCCCCGCGTCCGCGGTGTTCGGCCGCGGATCGGCGTCGGGGGTCATCAATAGCATCAGCAAGCAACCGCAGTTGGCGCCGGTGGCTTCTCTCAGTCTGTCGGCCGGGCAGGCGGATCTGTGGCGCGGTGTAGCCGATTTCAATCTGCCGCTCGGTGGCAGCGCGGCGGCCCGAGTTGCGCTGATGGATCAGCGCAACGGCGTGGTGCAGCGCGACCAGGTGCTGTATCGACGCTACGGAGTGGCTCCGTCAGTGGCCTTCGGCATCGATACGGCGACCCGTCTGACGTTGAGTTACTTCAAAGAGGAGGAGAACAATATCCCCGATTATGGGATTCCCTTCATCGACGGCGCTCCGGCCCATGTGGACCGTAATAACTATTATGGCTTGGTCAACTACGATCGCACGCGCACCAACACGAATATCGGCACGATACGCTTCGAGCACGATTTCTCGGAACGCATCACCGTAAGCGACAGCTTGCGCTATGCGAACTATGGCTTCGAATACTTGATCAGCGGCCCCTTTCTGGGCAATGATTTCGTGGATCCGCCGCCGCCGGGCACGCCGTACGCCGACATCGATGTGTCGCGCGACCAGCCGAGCAGTGCCGGTACCACCAGCCTGCTGATCAATCGCACCGACTTGACGGGAAGATTCGATGTGGCGGGATTCAAGAACACGACGACGGCGGGATTGGAACTGAGCAAGGAGCAATCCAATGTAAGCCGGTTCACCAACGGCCTCGACGACATTCCGGCGACGCCGCTGCTGCATCCCGATCCCTTCGACACGCCGCCCACGCCGCTCACGCCTTACTCGAATCCGAAAGGTCGCGGCAGCGACGTGAGCCTGTATGCGTTGGACAATGTTGCCCTGGGGTCGAATTGGGATGTGACTGCGGGATTGCGCTGGGATCGCTTTAAATCAAGTTTCGGCGAGTCCTTCACGGATACGGGATTCCAGCGCACCGATACCTTCGTGAGCCCGCGCGCGGCGGTCATTTTCAAGCCGGATTCGCAGCAGAGCTATTACTTCTCCTACGGAACCTCGTACAACCCGGTGATCGAGTATCTGATTGTGGCGCCTTCCAACGACAGTCTGGCGCCGGAGAAGGACAGCACTTTGGAATTGGGAGCCAAGATCAGCATCTTGGAGAACAAGGCCGAAGTGACCGGCGCCTTGTTCGACACCCGCGTCAGCAACACGCGCATTTCGGATCCGGATGATCCCACCGTGCAGCAGATGCCCTTCGATCAACGGGTCAGGGGCGTCGAGCTGGGAATCAATGGCTATGTCACCCAAATGTGGGAGCTCACCGCCAATTACACGCATTTGAACGACAAGATCACCACCTCCACTGATCAACTGTCGCAGGGGAAACTAGAGCCCAACACGCCGCACGATGCGTTCAATTTCTGGAGTAACGTGGAACCGACATCGGCCTGGACCATCGGCGGCGGCTTCACGGCCATGAGCCATCGTTTCGCGGACACGCAGAACACCGCGGGTGTGCCGTCGTATGTCGTATTTAACGCAATGAGTTCGTACCAATTCAGCGAGCATTTGAAATTACAGGTGAATTTGAACAACGTCACGGGCAAGCTGTACTTCACCGGCTTCTATTACACGGGCATCGATGAGAACCATGCGGTGCCGAGCGCCGGCCGCACGCTCATCGGCATGGCGAACTATCGTTTCTAACATTACCTCGCTGTTGACGCAGATGAGCGCGCCGCGTCTGAAGGCATTGTTTGCGCAGGAGCCGCAGCATGCGGCGCAGTGGGTGTACGTCGCCGCGGCAGAAGGCTTGCCGCAGGCGCAACTCTGCTACGGGCGCATGCTGCTCGAGGGCACCGGGGTTGCCAAGGATTCGA
Organism: Gammaproteobacteria bacterium; assembly: GCA_025358615.1. Lineage (GTDB taxonomy): Bacteria > Pseudomonadota > Gammaproteobacteria > Steroidobacterales > Steroidobacteraceae > Bog-1198. The sequence continues at coordinate 2,714 of JANYIY010000476.1, forward strand.
ATAGGGCGTTGGCTTGGTTTCAGCGCGCCGTGGCAAGCGGCGATATGGATGCCGTCAACATGGTGGGGCGCTGTTTCGACAACGCTTGGGGCACCGCGGAGGATCCTGTAGCGGCAGCGGAGCATTATCTGCGTGCCGCGGACGCGGGACATGGCTGGGCGCAGTACAACTTGGGTCATCTGTATTTGGATGGGCGCGGCGTGCAGCGCGATGCGGGCCGCGCTTTCTCGTACTACTTGCGCGCCGCACAGCAGCGAAACGAGCGCGCGATGAGTCTGGCGGGCCGATGTTGCGAGGAAGGCTGGGGTACGCCGCGTGACGCTGTTGCTGCCGCCGACTGGTATCGTCGCTCCGCGGAAGCGGGATATTTTCGCGGGCAGTATAACTGGGCGAGTGTGCTGGTCGGCGCGGGCCGCTCGGATGAGGCCGCCGTTTGGTTCGAGCGCGCCGCCATGAGCGGGCCAGCCAGCATGCGCCTGGCCGTGATCGAGGCGGCTGCGCGCGCGTCGGAGGCAATGCGTGTTGGTGAAGCGACGCGCGGTAATGGGGCGGGTATGGACCCGGGCGGCGCACTGGCGGATCTGGCGCTGCGCCTGCGCGCGCAAGCCACGACTTGAAATCATGTTTCTGCGCATTCCTAAATTGCTGAACGAGGAACAGATCGCGGCCATGCGCCGCTCCTTGGACTTGGACACGGCGCCGTGGGTCGATGGCAGGGTCACGGCCGGCCATCAAGGCGCGGCGGTGAAACGAAATCAACAGATCGAGGAGCTGTCCCCGCTGGCGCGCGAGCTGGGCAATGTCATCGTCGCGGAATTGGAACGCAATGCACTTTTCATCAGTGCGATATTGCCGCATCGCGTGTACCCGCCGATGTTCAATCGCTACGGCGACGGCATGCATTTCGGCACGCACGTGGATGGCGCGGTACGGTTGATTCCTGGCAGCAGCAACAAGCTGCGCACGGATCTTTCGGCAACTCTGTTTTTGGCGGCACCCGAATCCTACGAGGGCGGTGAGCTCATTATCGACAGTGACTTCGGCAGCGAGGCCATCAAACTCGCCGCCGGCGATATGCTCATCTACTCCTCAGGGTCGCGGCACCGTGTGAATCCGGTGACTCGAGGGATGCGCATCGCGAGTGTTTTTTGGATTCAAAGTCTGATTCGCGACGAATACCATCGTGCGCAATTGTTCGAGCTCGATCGCACCATTCAGCGGCTGACTGAGCTGCAAGCGGAACCGGAATCTCTGGTGCGCCTCGCAGGGCATTACCACAACTTGCTGCGGCTCTGGACGGAATTGTAGGTTATTCTGCGCGTCCACACTGAATCGGGGGATGGGACGATGACGCGGAATAATAAGATCAATTCCTGGGTACTGGCAGCGGCGACGGCGATTGCCGCGCAATGTTTGGCGCAGCCAATTCTTGCGGACGCAGCTGCCGAGGCAAGTCGGCCCATCG
>JANYIY010000035.1 GCA_025358615.1 Gammaproteobacteria bacterium
CGGCTTCGGTGCCGGCGAGCCGGCCGAATTCCAGCAGAGTCGAAGCGATATCATCCAATCGATGTTGATCGGTGACGTACAGCCGCAAGTGCAGGCGTTGTAGTTCGACCTTGCGGCGCGCAGGTGTGCCCGACTCCCAGAGCACGACCAGCGTGGGCTTGAGCCTCAATAGAGCTTCGACATCGAGCGCGGCGGGCTCGCCGACGCGCGCTATGCCCGCCACCGCCGCAGGATAGTCGCTGGAATCGTCGACCCCGACAATTTGCTCGCCGGCGCCGGCTGCAAACAACAATTCCGTGACATGCGGACTCAAGCTGACGATTCGCAGCGGCGTTGCGGCCGCATACCCGCGCGACGCAGCGATGCCGACGAGCGTAAGCGTCAAACACAAGATACAAGCGCGCCCGATAGCCATGTGCCCTTGGACTATAATGTGATCAAACGTCAAATGGGAACCACTCTTGTTTCAACAACTCACACAGCTGAGCTCCGATACCATCCTCGGAGTAATGGCCAAGTTTCGCGCCGACCCTTCGACCGAGAAAGTCGACCTCGGCGTCGGTGTATACCGCGACCTCACCGGCAACACGCCGGTGCTCGCCAGCGTGCGCCGAGCCGAACAGGAGATTCTGGCAGCGCAAACCACAAAATCCTACGTCGCCGCTGCCGGGCGCGAGGAATTTAACAGTGCCGTGGAGGAACTGGTTCTCGGGTCCGCGCACATCGCTCGCCGCGAGCGGCGCGCAAGGACGATGCAGACCCCCGGCGGCTGCGGCGCGCTGCGCGTGGGCGCGGAGTTGATTCGCGCCTCTGCCCCCGGCGTCACAGTTCATATCAGTGATCCCACCTGGGGCAATCACACGCCCCTGTTGGGCAGCTCCGGTCTGCGGTTGGAACGCTACCCCTATTACGATGCGGCGGCACATCGGCTGCGCTTCGACGCCATGCTCGAGCACTTGGAGCACGCCGCCGCGGGCGATGTGGTGCTGATTCATGCCTGTTGCCACAATCCCACGGGCGCTGATCTCGACCCCGCGCAGTGGCAGGCATTGGCCTTATTGCTGCAGCGTCGACGCCTGTTCCCGTTCCTGGATATGGCCTATCAGGGCTTCGCTGTGGATCTGGATGCCGATGCCGCCGGCGTGCGCCTGGTCGCCGAGCAGGTTCCGGAAGCACTGATCGCCTCGTCATTTTCCAAGAATTTGGGTCTGTATCGCGAACGGGTGGGTGCATTGATTGCGATCGGCGAGAACCCCGCTCGCTCAGATGCAGTCATGAGTCACATGCTGCAAATCGCGCGCAGCATTTATTCCATGCCGCCGGATCATGGCGCCGCGATCGCCGCGCGAATTTTCACAAACCCGGCGCTCAAACAGCAATGGCTGGCGGAACTGGCTGCCATGCGCACCCGCATTGCCGATATGCGCGAACTGCTGTCACGGCAACTGCAACGGGTAATCGGCGACGACGCATTTGATTTCATCGGCATGCAGCACGGGATGTTTTCGCTGCTCGGGGTGTCGCCCCAGGTCGTGGAGCGCCTGCGCGATCGGCACCACATCTACATGACGCCGGACAGCCGCATGAATCTCGCCGGTATCATGCCGCATAACGCGGCCTACGTCGCAGAGGCGATTGCGGCCGAGCGCCGCGCTTAGCGGAGCGTCGCGCCCCGCGGCCTAACTGCCGAGCGCCAGGCTCAGTGCATTGACCTCGTCAGCGGACTCGCGCATCACGCCTTGGATTTTTTCCGAATCCAATCCGAGACGCTTGGCCGCTCCCAATTCATGCAATTCGACGCCGAGGCCCGTGTCTTCCGTGCCGTGTGAAGCCATGAGAATCGCGATGGCTACGACATCGCTCAAATCGGCGGGCCCGCCTTCGGGTCGGTCGAAGTTTGCCTGCTCGCCGACCGCCTGCGCCATGGCCTGGGAGAAATTCCAGTTCTCCAGGATGGCCTTGCCGATGGACGCATGCCAGTCATCGATGATTTCGTTCAGCGCCGCATTGTTTGCGAACAGGCCCGGATGATCGACGGCGCGCGTCAGCAAATACAACTTGCCGATGCCGTGCATCATGCCCGTCAGCATGGCCTCGTCCGGGTTGACCTTGGTGCAATTCCTGGCGAGCACGTAGGCGAGTGCTGCCGCCGAGGTGCTGCTCTGCCACAGATCATTGAGGTGGTGTTCCAGGCCCTTGAGTTTGTTGCTCTTGCGAATCTGCGCCATCGAAAAGGACATGGAGGCGCTGCGCACCATGTTGTAGCCGATCCGGTTAATGGCCGTGCGCAGGTCGGTTACTGCGCGACCACTACGGTTGAGCGAGGCGGAATTCGCAATACGCAGCAGCCGCGCCGCCAGCGCCGGCTCGGAGCCCACGACTCGCACCACCTGATCGACCGCTGACTTGGGATCGGCAAGAACCCGCCTGACCCGTACCGCTATCTCGGGAAACGAGGGCAGATCCACATTGCCTTTCGACAACTCCGCCGCCAGGGTGCGGACGAAATCGAAGGCCGCGTTGGGCTGTGCCTGTAATGATTTGTTCGTCAAATTCGCGCTCATTTGCCACGGTGCCGCGTCCGCGCCGAAGCGCCGGCCCGATTGTTGAGGAAATCGACCGGCAACGCGCAGACTTGAGGGGTTTCGCAACTAAAGTTGCGAGAATATGTTGGCGAAATGGTGACCGCGTCGCTGGAATAGGACTCCGTTACCGGTTCCGTTACAGCCCCGCTAAGCGGCCCCGCTCCGTAGGCCCCCTCAGCGCGCCGCCGAATGACCGCTCTTGAAGCGCTGCTGTACTTCGCCGTGTCGCGAACGTTCCGTATAACGGTCGCCGCTATAGGCGGCGACCACTCGGCGCCAAAACGCCACGGCGCCCGGATTGCGCAGGTATTCGACGATTTCCCAATCCCCCGCGAACCGGTCGAATATCAAGGTCGCCGCATCGCGACCCATGCCCACTCGGCGATGCTGCTTGCGCACGAAGAACTCAGACATTCGATAGTCCGCGGCAGGTTCGCCGGCAGCAGGGATGCGCGGGCGTGTCACCAACGCGAAACCCACGGGATCGGAGCCCTTGAGGATCAGCAGCGGGTGTGACTGATCGTTGGCAAACCAATTGGCGAAAATCTCGTCTTCGCGCGGATTATTGGCACCGAGTACGGAAAATAGTCCCGTATTCAGGTCGGCCAGGGAGTCCATGTATTCGCCGTAAACGCTCTGGATCCACTGGCGATCCTGCTTCGAGTGCCTGCAGTCGCGAATACTGACTAGCAATGAATTCGCTTCCCCAACTTCAAAAAAACACAGCCCGGGCGAACGCGCCTTACGGCCGCTCGCCCGGGCATGTGGGATCAGCTATCGAAGCGAATTACGGCTTCGCAGCGGATGCTGCGCTCGAGGCAGCGTCGGCGGCTGAGCTCGCGGCAGCCGCAGCCGCATCGGCGGCGGACGAGGCGGCAGCTTCCGCAGCCGGCGCAGCGGCCGGAGGAGTCGTATCAGCAGCCGGGGCAGGAGCCTCGGTCTTGCTGCCGCAGGCACTCAGCACGAATGCTGCGACAAAAGCGCTTAAAGCAAGTTTGGTCTTCATCTATCGATACCCCAGAGATATTAAGAATTAAATTTTAAGGCCGAGCCTGTTGTTGGGCTTGCGCCCAAATGTCCGCTGTGATTTTAGAGTGTTTCACCGCAATTTCATATCTCTTTCGCGATTCCCGGTGCGCCTTTAACGCTTCGCAATCGGGAGTGGGGTTAAGCAGCCCCATGCTGCAATGGCGTGTGGCGCATAATCTGGCCGGGCCAGCCGGGAGTAAATGTGAGTCAGATAAGTCTCGATCAGCTGTATGAGCCGCATTTGCACACGCTCATGCAGCGTACGGAGCGGTCGCTGTCCTTAAGTGGTTTCGACGCATTGGTGATTCAAGCCGGCGCTCCGCCAAGCCAGTTCCTGGACGATCAAGACTACCCCTTCAAAGTGAACCCGCATTTCAAGGCTTGGGTGCCGATTGTCGACAATCCACGCTGCGTCGTGCTGTTTTCGCCTGGCTCGCGGCCCAAAGTACTGTTTCATCAGCCGCGCGACTATTGGCACAAACCGGCCGACTTGCCGCAGGCGCCGTGGACCGAGGCGGTCGACTTGATCGCCATGGACGACCCGTCGCAGGCCGGCCATCTGTGGGCCAAACTCGGCCGCGTTGCCTACATTGGCCCCTCGGGCTTTGCCGCCGGCATTGATCCCGCAAGCGTGAATCCGCCGGATCTGCTGACCCGTCTGCACTTCGATCGCGCGGTCAAAACGGGCTATGAGCTCGAATGCATGCGCCGTGCAAACGAGCTGGCAGCACGCGGCCATCGAGCTGCGCTGGCCGCATTTCGCAGCGGAGCCTCCGAATATGAGGCGCACATGCGCTATTTGGCCGCCTGCGCGCAGCGCGAGGAGGAGATGCCCTATAACAATATCGTCGCCTACAACGAGAACTCCGCGGTGCTGCACTACCAGCATCTGCAGCGCTCACCCCCCAAGTCGCTGCGCTCCTTCCTGATCGACGCAGGGGCGCAATACCGCGGCTACGCGTCGGATATCACACGTACCTATGCCTCGGGGCCCGGTCGCTTTGCCGAGCTCGTGGAGGCTCTGGATGCGGCACAACGGCTGCTTTGCAATGAGGTCGTTGCCGGCCGCGACTATCGAGACGTGCACCTCACCGCGCACCGAGTCTTGGGCGACGTCATGCAGCAGATAGGCCTTACCAAGCTGCCGGGGCAGGCCGCGCTGGAGGCCGGGGTCACCGGCGTGTTCTTCCCGCATGGCATCGGCCACTTGCTCGGGCTGCAGGTGCACGACGTCGGCGGCGTGTTGGGCGACTCCCAGGGCCATGAAAGGCCGCGGCCTGAGGGGCACCCGTACCTGCGCCTCACCCGTATGCTCGAGCCCGGTGTGGTCGTCACGGTGGAACCGGGCATCTACCTCATCGATTCCCTGTTGGCGGCCGCCCATGCGGATAAGCGGCGAGCCCACATTGACTGGTCGGTGGTCGAGGAGCTCAAGCCCTTCGGCGGCGTTCGAATTGAGGATAATGTGGTCGCGACGGCATCGAAACCGGAGAACATGACGCGGGACGCGTTCGCCCGGACCGCCTGAGGGTCTAGGTGACCAGAAGGCAACAAAAGGCAACAGTTTGCCTTCTGGTCACCTAGAGCCTCAGGCCGTAAGCATCGGGCCGCTTAGCATCACCGCGCCCCACTCAGGAATGCGACAGGCAGTACTGCGTCGCATGGTGGATTCCCCAACACTCGCCCATACCATCGGGCTTAGTGAGGTTGACTGCCTCAGTGGCAATCGCCGCCAGTCACAATCGCTAGGCCGCTTTGGCCTTGCGTCGCTTGGGAGCCGCTGCAGGGGCTTCGGCCTCGCCGTCTCCGGCAGCGGCCTTCTTGGACTTCTTCGGCGCCTTGGTGGCTTTCGTGGCCTTGTCGTCGGTCTTTTCGGCCGGTACCGCGGCCGCGTCCACCAGCTGCATCAACGCCATATCCGCAGAGTCACCCGGGCGCGGCTCCATCTTGAGGATTCGCGTATAGCCGCCGGCGCGGGCCTTGAAGCGAGGACCCAAGTCCGCGAACAGCTTCTCCACCACGGTCTCGTCGCGCAAACGGGAATACGCCAGACGCCGCTTGGCCAGGGAATCGACCTTGGCCAGAGTGATCAGGGGTTCCACCACGCGGCGCAGTTCCTTGGCCTTCGGCACAGTGGTGCGGATGGTCTCGTGACGCAGCAGCGAGGTCGCCATATTGCGCAGCATGGCATGGCGATGGGAGGAGTTGCGCGATAGCTGGCGCCCGCTGTTTCTATGCCGCATGTTCTAAAACCTTGTCGAAAATCTACTGGGTCACAAATGACCGGGTCACGTTGACTGCGTCAAAAATGCCGAATTCAAATACCGTCGCGCTCGTCGTCGCGCTTCAATCCCGGCGGCGGCCAGTTGTCGATGCGCATGCCGAGCGTCAAACCGTGGCTCTCGAGCACCTCTTTGATTTCGGTCAGCGACTTCTTGCCGAGGTTCGGCGTGCGCAGCAACTCGACTTCGGTACGTTGCACCAGGTCGCCGATGTAATGGATGTTCTCGGCCTTCAGACAGTTCGCACTGCGCACTGTGAGCTCCAACTCGTCCACCGGGCGCAGCAGAATCGGATCGAACTGCGTTTCGGTCGCCTTGGTGGTCGACTCATCCTGACCCTGCAAATCGACGAACACCGACAGCTGATCCTTGAGGATTCCACCGGCGCGGCGAATTGCCTCTTCCGGATCGATGGTGCCGTTGGTTTCGATGTCGAGAATCAACTTGTCGAGATCGGTGCGCTGCTCAACGCGCGCACTTTCAACGTTGTAAGTGACCTTGCGGACCGGGCTGAACGAGGCGTCCAGCTGCAACCGGCCGATGGCGCGGGTCTGTTCCTCAAAGGCCATGCGCTGGGCTGCCGGGCGATAGCCGCGTCCGCGCTCGACTTTCAAAGACATCGACAATTCACCGGCCTTGGTCAAATTCGCGATGACCAGATCCGGGTTCAGGATCTCTATGTCGTGGTCGCCGGCAATGTCGCCAGCCGTCACGGGGCCGGGCCCTTTCTTGTGCAGGCGCACTTCGGCCACATCGCGGGTGTGCATGCGGATGGCCACCGCCTTGAGATTCAGCAGGATGTCGACGACATCTTCTTGAACGCCTTCGATGGCGGTGTACTCGTGCAGCACGCCCTCGATTTCGATTTCAGTGATGGCCGCTCCCGGCAACGAGGACAACAGCACACGGCGCAGCGCGTTGCCGAGCGTGTGACCGAAGCCGCGTTCGAACGGTTCGATTACGATACGCGCATGGCGCGGCGACACGGGTTGCACTTTGACGACCCGCGGCTTCAGAAATTCATTGATCGATCCCTGCATGGATATCACCTAAGTTAACTAACCGGGGACATCGCAGCCAAAAGGGCTGCGCTGCGTTACTTCGAATACAACTCGACGACCAGGCTCTCGTTGATGTCCGGCAGAATTTCCTGCCGATCGGGAACCGACTTCAGGATCCCAGAGAACTTCTTGTCATCCACTTCCACATCGGGAAAGCCGACTTGCGCCGCAATCGTCAGGGCGGCGGTAATGCGCGTCTGCTTCTTGGCCTTCTCGCGCAAGCTGATCACATCGCCCGCTTTGCACTGGTAGGACGCGATATTGACCAGCTTCTCGTTCACCGCAATGGCCTTGTGGCTGACCAGCTGGCGCGCCTCGGCGCGAGTGGAAGCAAAGCCCATCCGGTAGACAACGTTGTCCAGCCGGCATTCCAAAAACTGCAGCAAGGTTTCGCCGGTTGCGCCGGGCCGGCCCGCCGCCTTCTGGTAGTAATTACGGAATTGGCGCTCGAGAACGCCGTACATGCGGCGCAACTTCTGCTTCTCACGCAGCTGCAGCCCGTACTCCGACAGACGCTGCTTGCGCTCGCTCTTCACGCCGCCCGGCGGCACTTCGAGCTTGCACTTCGACTCGAGCGGCTTCACACCGCTCTTCAGGAACAGATCGGTTCCCTCGCGACGAGACAGCTTGCACTTCGGACCGGTATATTTTGCCATTACTAACCCTTGAAACCTTTGGACCGACTTAGACGCGACGCTTCTTCGGCGGCCGACACCCGTTATGGGGGATCGGAGTCACGTCTTCAATGTTGGTGATCTTCAGCCCGCAGCCATTCAGCGCCCGGACGGCCGATTCGCGGCCCGGACCAGGGCCCATCACCCGCACTTCGACATTCTTCACGCCATGTTCCTGCGCTGCATTGCCGGCCCGCTCGGCGGCAACCTGAGCCGCGAACGGCGTGGATTTGCGCGAACCACGGAAGCCGCAGCCGCCCGAAGTGGCCCAGGACAGCGTATTGCCCTGCCGGTCGGTGATGGTGATGATGGTGTTGTTGAAGGAGGCATGCACGTGCGCAATCGCATCGAGCACGTTTTTGCGAACCTTCTTGCGCACCGGCTTGCCGCTCTGCGCACCACCACCGGCACCCTGGCCAGCATTCTGTTTTTGGTCAGCCATAGATTGTCTCTGTTAAACCTTGCCCGGGGGCGCGTTCATCTTGACGGCCTGCTTGCGCGGGCCCTTACGTGTGCGGGCATTGGTGCGCGTGCGTTGACCGCGCATCGGCAGCCCCTTGCGATGCCGGATGCCCCGGTAGCAGCCCAAATCCATCAGGCGCTTGATGTTCATCGACACTTCGCGCCGCAGATCGCCTTCGACCGCGAACTTCGCGACCTGAGAGCGAAGCGAGGCCACTTCAGCGTCCGTCAAATCCTTGACCTTGACGCTGTACTTCACGCCTGCTGCGTCGCAAATGCGCGCTGCGCGGCTGTTTCCAATGCCAAAAATGTGGGTTAAACCGATGACGACATGTTTGTTCATCGGTATGTTGATGCCGGCGATACGCGCCATCTACTTCTCCACCCGCGCCCACAAAAAAAGGCGCGGCAGTTTATACGAAATTAGCCTAATAATCAATTCGCTAGCCTTGGCGCTACTTGTGCCGGG